>JACMNL010000082.1 GCA_014378525.1 Bacteriovorax sp. | reverse complement strand
TTTTGCTTGCCGGATCAAAAATCTCAGGATTAAATTTTGAGAATAATGATTTGAGAGGAGCGCGCTCATGTTTACTTTATTATTTGGTCTGATTCTAGGAATAATGAATCCTGTTCATGCTGACATAAATCCTGACTGGACATCAAGTTACATTCTTCCTGAAGGTGAAACGCGAGCAAACGTTTACGATGTGCCTGAAGCTCAATTAGAGCAGCTTCGTAATGATGGATACATTCATGCCATGAATTATCCAGTGACGGTTACGGGCCTTCTGGTGCCGTACAGACCGCTCTTAAATTTCATGCAGGCCGATACTAAAAATCCACTTAAAAAATTCCTGTTAAATATCAGCAGAAAATTTGCCGGCTTTAAAACTGAAGCTGAACTTTATGAATGGCTGGGTTTGAATAAGTTTAACGATGCAACGGCTACTGGGATTTATAAAATGCCCCGTCCGAAAAATCAGCCTGCGAGTTTATACGTTGGTGCGGGAGTCATGACGAATGCCAACGGTGAAGGTTTAACCTTCAGTTGTTTTGCCTGTCACTCGGCCAATTTATTCGGGACGACTGTCATGGGGCTTACTAATAAGCGTCCTCACTCGAATAAATTTTTTCACATGGCCAGACAGGTTGTTCCGAAAATTCCCAATGCGCTTTTTAAAATGAATACGAATGCGAGTGCCGGCGAAATGTTGATGTTCACACGCACGAAAAAAAATCTTGTTTCTGTCGATGGGGTTGTTCCCCAGGTGCTGGGACTTGATACTTCACTTCCTCACGTTGCTCTAAGTTTAGCTAGAAGAAACAACGATGCATACGCCACTAAAAATCCTGTGCTGGAAAATTTTCCGAGAGACAATGAGCTGAATACTTTTGTGGCCGACTCGAAGCCTATGCCATGGTGGAACTTAAAGTATAAAACCAGATGGCTTTCTGACGGGTCTATCGTTGCAGGGAACCCGATTCTTACAAATTTTTTATGGAACGAAATCGGAAGAGGGACTGACTTAAAAGAATTAGAGCAGTGGATGAGTGATAACGGCCAGACGATTAAAGAAATTACGGCCGCGGCTTTCTCTACAGAAGCTCCCCGCTATACGGATTTTTTTCCGGTGAGCTCAATCAATCTTGAAAGTGCAAAACGTGGAGAGAAATTATTCAACCAGACTTGCGTAAAATGTCACGGACAGTACGAGAAAGCGTGGTCAGCTGACAATGCTTCCGAATTATCTGATATTGAATTACTAGCGACGACGAAAGTTACATATCACGATAAAACTCCAGTGAAAGATGTGGGAACAGATCCGCAAAGATATCAGGCGATGAAGTTTTTTGCCGATGAATTAAATAATCTTGCTGTGTCGAAATGGATGAAGACCACTGTTGAGCCGCAGGTCGGTTATGTTCCACCTCCATTGGTTGGTGTATGGGCCCGATATCCATACTTCCATAACAACTCGGTTCCGACTTTATGTGGAGTCATTTCACTCGAAAGCGACCGTCCGAAAACATTTGTGTTAGGCGGAGCGGTCAATAAAGAAACTGATTTCGATCAGGACTGCAACGGATATCCGGTGGGAAATAAAATGCCGCTTGAGTGGACGAAAGATATTGAGGCGACGATTGATACTTCTAAACCAGGTTTAAGAAATATTGGTCACACAAAAATGTTAGTGGATACTGCCGGAAAAGAAATTTTCAGTGCTGCTGATAAAAAAGATTTAGTAATGTTCTTAAAGACTCTCTAGATTTTAATAGATTAGTGATGGGGATTAAGTTTTTCAAAAAGCTTTTTCCCTATCCATGCATCAGTCGCTGCATATTGAAGCTGATCATTTTTTAAATCATGAGATTCCCAGTTCGATAGTTTTGCTTTTTTACTCAATGTTAAATTCAGGATTTCTTCCGTCATTCCTTTGAGCCCGAAGTTCTTCATACCGCGTTCTTTGGCGATGTCGGAGAGTTCGACGAATCCATGGGGAGTGAAGTGAAAAAGCTTTTGCAGGGCCTTAATATCATCTCTGATAGCAACACCGGTTTTCACAACAGACTTATCTTCAAATAATATTTTGATGGTTTCGAAATCTTTTAAAAACTGCAGGCGAAACAGGATGGCGAAATCTTCTGTGGCCAGTTGCAAAAGAGATACGGCGTAGTACTCACCTTTTTTAAAGGCGGGTTTAGTCTCTGTATCAAAGCCGATGACACGTTGATTTTTGAGAAGATCCATCGCACCCGAGACATCTTCGTCTTTCGTGACGGTGATGATTTTACCGGGGAACTGAGCTTTTACGAAATTTGGAGGGTCTAATTTATCATTCATTGTAATTCTACCTAACTATTTGTACCATCATGCAAAGCTTTTAGTAAGTATAAAATGGAGTGGACATGCCTTCTTTCGACTTAGTTTCAAAAACAGACATGATGGAGATGAAAAACGCTCTTGGAATGGCCCAAAAAGAAATTAATGCCCGTTACGATTTCAAAGGAAGTGATGTCACTCTCGAATTGAAAGATACGTTGATTGAACTTCGTGCGGAAGACGATTACAAAATGAAAGCGGCCCTGGAAATTTTAAGAGGCCAGCTGGTAAAAAGAAATATCGGACAAAGATGCATTGACCCACAAAAGGTTGAGCCTTCTGGAAACCGGATGATGAAACAGGTTATCAACATCAAAAATGGCATCGAAAAAGAAAAAGCAAAAACCATCAATAAAATTATCAAAGACTCGGGATTGAAAGTTCAATCGAGCATCATGGATGAAAAAATCAGAGTGACGGCCAAAAAGATCGACGATCTTCAGGAAGTTTACCAGATGCTTCGCCAGAACAAGGATGTCGACATCGAACTGCAAATGGAAAACATGAAAAGAGATTAAGATGGAAAAATTTAAAAAATCCATTCCGTATCTGCTCATCGTTTTACTGGTTGTCTGGTTCTCCTACAAATTTTTTATCGAACGTCCGATTCCAAAAGAACCCAGCATGAAACTGGACTGGGACCAGCTGGATGCGACTTCAGGGTCAAAAGCAGGGCCTGAGCCCGTCACAATTAAAAAAGAAAATCCTTTAGTCAAAGCACAGAAGACCCGTGAGCATTCTGAAATCTCGAAGGCCGATGAAGATCAGTTTGCCGAGTACGATGCCATGGAAAAAAAGTGGCTGGGAAATGTGAAGAGTATTGTCGGGGATGCTTTTTATCCTTCTTACATTGAAATGCGCGACAACAATGAAAAAGAAAAAATGGTGGCATACAAAGAATACCATGATTACCTCCGCAAGAAGTACGGTGATAAATTCTCTTATAATATTTCTGAAGACCAGAGTGTGCGCGAAAAAGAAATCAACCAGAAATATTTAAAGATGCTGATGGAAAAAATTGGCACTGAGAAATTCCAGGCCTACATCAAGGCCCGCGATATGATCAACGAAGAAAACCGCCGCAAGAAAAAACTATTCGTACAAATCGAGTTCTGATGAAAATAATCAAATGGAAAATTCTTGAACGTGAGATTGGTTTTAAAGCGCATATCTTCCGTTATATGAAAGTGAAAAGTGAATCTCCCTCAAACGGCCAGGTGGGAGAGTTTGACATCGTTCAATGCCTGAACTGGGTGAACGTCATCGCGATCACAAAAGAGCAGAAAATTGTTTTGATCAAACAATACCGCCACGGAACTGAAGAAGTGACTGTGGAAATTCCCGGTGGTGCCGTGAATATGGGAGAAGACCCAGGCATAGGGGCCGTTAGGGAGCTGAGGGAGGAGACAGGTTACACAACGACTAAATGGTCACACCTCGGACGCGTGGCCGCCAACCCGGCGTTTATGAGCAACTACTGCGATACTTATCTGGCCCTCGATGCGGAAAAAACCCACGACACTGAGTTTGACGATTTTGAAGAGATTGAAGTTTATTTAAAAGATGTAAAAGATCTGCCGGCAATGGTTCAGTCTGGTGAGATTAATCATTCAATCGTGATTGCTGCTCTTTATTTTTTAAAGACCGGCACTGCCTGAGTCGGCTGGTTGACCATATAGTATAGAAGTTTTCCGATGTTTAAGCGTTTTGCAAACACAGCTTCATTGTTCGCTTTACAGCTGTAGAGGCTTGCTAGAATCCCTGTCGGGTTATTTACACAATAATTAAATTTAGCAAAGCCTAACTTCAACCAGATTCCATCGACCTTTGGCACTTCCATTTTTGAGGCCATGTACATGAATATACCTTTTGCGTACTCGACATCTGACCCCTTTAAATTGGCCAGAGAGATAATCGAATTTTTATAGACCAGGAATGCATCATTCAATTCATTGTAGTCGATAACGTTATCAAAGTTTTTATCGAAACGAATAAAAGTAGATTCAATATTTAACATTGATCCAAGAATTAAAGTCGAGTCGCGGCCATTGACTGGCACTGCCGGATCATTAATGTCACGGGCAAAACCTTCTACACCTGTTAAATAATCGATTCCTTCCTGAACACTGGTCGTCACAAGGTAGTTATTGAGCAGGAGAAAATTCTCGTTAAACTTTAAATCCTTCAAAATAACATTATAAAAATTTTCGTTGTAACAAGATGATTCAAAAACCGGATCTTCACTGTTGATACCTGGATCACACTTGTTGCTTAAGCTGTTGCTGTATTTATTAGATACTTCTACTGCAGATAAAATCATTCCGATATATTCAGTCGCTTCGTCAATGTTGATCTGCTGGTCGCCATCAGAGCGTGACTGGAACAAGTCAGCAAGTAAAACTGCATTTCTCGAAAAGGTCTGAAAATTCGGCGACCACAATTTAAATTCCATTAACAATGGTTTTGAATCGAGAAGGAACTTCGAAAATTCATCCATTGAAAGCTGCATCTGGTTTTTTGCATCGACGTGGCCGTAAGCTTTCAGAAGTTTCCAGCTAAGCCATTTTTCAATATTAACTTCGATGAAACCTTTTTTATTTCTTTTAATATCTTTACCGTAAATCGCCGCACCGGAAGAGTCCCTGAAATAGCGGAACATTACGGCCGTATCAGCGAAACTTGAATGCATCTGATTGACTCTTGCAGGTGTGAAGTCTTCGTAACCGGCAATGGCCTTCTGGTCGAACTTATCAAGTTTTACATTCGAGTTTAATAATTTGGCATTGTCTTTTTCATCATAAGTTAAATGATTGAAGTAAATTTTTTCGAAAAAGTCATGAAGCATGGACAACACTGTATCCATATCCTTTAAAGATACAGAATCTTTTCTTCCACCGATGAATCTGGCCTTAAGCGCTTCGATGCTCGGTTTAAATGATTCAACATCGTAATTTTTTAAAAAACGTTCAGCGATTTTTACCAGTTGCTTTGAATTTACAAGCTCGAAATCCGGCTGGTTAAATTTAATCAGTCCGTATACATCTCTGATGGCGAAAAGATAAAATCTCATTTCCGCAGCATCATTCTTAAAGTTTTCACCTTTTACATAATAAACATCAAAAACAAGTCCCAGCATCTTAGGAAGCCTGCTGATCACATCCTTTAATTCTGCCGTTGTAATGACTTCTTCATCACCACCAACCAGCATCTTCTTCATAAAGATAAACGAATCAATCGTATCTTCATCAATCTGGTGATCGCCGATTTTAGAACTCATATCCAGGACAAACTGGCGCATGTTAAGTTTTTGTCCAAAGCCCGGGGCCTTTTCAATGACACCAACTGCAGCGGCCGCAAAACGGTTCGTCGATTCATAGAATTGTTTTCTTAGTTCCCAGAAGTGGGCCTGGCTGTTCGGCTCGTCCATCGCCTTAATGATATTGGTTAAAATCACGGCTTCCTGATTGACCTTGATTAAAAGTTCAAACAGGGGAGAAATATTCTGGTGAGAAATACGGTCAGCTTCGTCTTTTAAAAGAATCATGTTCAACTGGAAAATTAAACTGATCCCATTAATAATGGCATCACTTTGTCCTTCAAAAAAACGTTTTACGAAAATACCAAGTTCATCCTGGCTTACAGAGCCGGGGTGCTTAGCACGGACATATTTTGTAAACTGTACGAAATTTTCCTGAAGACATCTGATTTGATCTGTTTGATTGGCCTTAAAAATTTCAGCAAGTTTAGACACATCTATCTTACATGTTTGTAATTCATCCGTTCTATAGACGTCTGCATTTTCCACCGGCTTGTCAGAAATATATCCACAACTCGCCAAGGTAAGCGAGCATAGAACAACCAGATGGTTAAAATAGAACGAAAGTTTTTTCATAATATTAGTGTAAAGTCTGAGGACTTAATGTCAAAATAGAATCACGTTATTTAAGAGTTTTTTACAGGGTTTACACTCGGCGTTTGTCAGAGATCTGTTAGGTCTGAAGGCAGGCCTGAGGTCGCAGGAGTGAGAGTGTTATTAAATAGGTATATTTTACACAGTCTGTTGTTTCTGGCGCTTTTTTCATTGGGAAATCAGGGAGCAAATGCAGCAGTAACAGAACTCTCATATGAGAAATTTTATCGCCTGAATAAGCCCATTTATAGAAGCGAGTCAGGGGACTGGCTAGGTTTGAGTTATGAAACAGCTGCGGCCGACAGAAAACTGGATTATTTTCTCATGGGAGACCTGCGTTTTTATTTCCAGGAAAACAATTCACTGAACTATTCGTTGCAGGAAGGTTACGTAGTTTTTCACGGTGATGATTACACCCTTACCGCAGGCCGAAAAATCCTCGACTGGAACACTAACGAAAAATACTGGGCACTGGGATATCTGAACGGACTTCAGTCATTCACACTTTTGAGCACGGAAGAAGAAGGTGTGACAGGTTTGTTATTTAATAAACACATCGGTCCTTTTGAGTTCGAAGTTTTAGGTTCGTATCTTTTCATTCCGCAGATTAACCCTTCCATCGATTTTAAAAATGGCAATGTTCAAAGTAAAAGTGAATGGGTGAGATTGCCTCCAAGAAAAACGGTCGTAAGTGGTATTGAAGTGCCACTTTACTATCAGATCGATAAATACAAAGTTTCAGATATTGTTTTCAATAAATCACTCGGCGGAAATATTCGCTACAAGTGGAGCAACGGTGGAGTTTCTGCTTTTGCGATTTATAAACCGGAAAATAAACTCCGCGTGAACGCCGGTGCCTATTACGATAACCTGAACACCGGGAAAGTTGTCGTTACGGCAGCACCTACTGTGAATCATCATGCGTACTATGGATTCCAGGTTTACCAGGACTTCGGAGACATCAAAGCTCGCGGAGGAGTCAGCTACGTTGATCCCAATGCAAAGCTTGGAAAAGATATTATCCCCAACGCCAGAAAAACTTTTACCTCAGATTATTTCCACATCAATCCCCGTTATGACAAAGAAGCCTACGCACACATGAGTTTAAATTATGAGCGCGCAAAAATTTACAAGCTGACATTGAACTACATTCACCTGTTGAGTAACAACATCCGCGGAAGCGATGACTTCTTCAGTGATACAGTAAAATGGAAGAGTACTTTCGGTGGTGGTTTTCTTTATTACTTAAATGACTCATTCGATATCGGTTTCGATTTAAAATATGACATCATCAGAAAAGATAATATTGTAAAAGGCGAAGTGAAATACAACTTCGAACAGAAAGTTATCATCGCACTGGGGCTTGAAGTGTTGAAGGCGCCGGATAACAACTCTTACTGGAGTTACTACCGTACGAGCGATACCTTATATAGCACCGTCGGATTTGTTTTTTAATTCTGGAGAATTTTATGGAAGATAAGTATTTATGGCTTGAAGAAGTCCTTGATGAAAAATCCCTGGTGTGGGCGAGAAAACAAAACGCGCGCACGTTCGAAGCTCTTACAAAAAATCCAGAGTTCGAAGCCATGGCCGAAGGTCTGACGACTATCCTTGAATCAAAAGAGCGAATTGCTTATGCTAATTTCATCGATGATGGATTTGTTTACAATACATGGAACGATGAAAAAAATGTACAGGGTCTTATCAGAAGAACACCTGTCGCAAGTTTCATTTCTCCAAATCCTGTATGGGAAATTCTTATCGACCTCGATGTTTTATCGACGTCCGAAGGAGAAAAATGGGTTTCACATGGAATGGACATTTCTCCAGATAAAAAAAGAGCATTAATCTTTTTATCTCCGGGGGGAAGTGATGCCGATACTATGCGCGAGTTTGATTTTGCCTCAAAATCTTTTGTCGCCGATGGATTTAAGCTTCCGATGTCCAAAGGTTCAGCTTCATGGTTATCAAATGATGAAATTTTTCTGGAAAGAGATTTCGGGCCTGATACATTAACTGAATCTGGTTATCCAAGAACCATCAGAAGATTAAAGCGCGGGCAAAATCTTGCTGAGGCCAAAATCATTTTCGAAACTCCGGCTTCTGATACACTTCTATACGTGAACACCTATCACCAAAAAGGGGCGAGCAATACTTACATTCACAGACGAATGGATTTTTATTCGGGAGAAATTCACCGATTCAACGGCAGCTCATTTGATAAAATTGAAATGCCTCATAAGTTTGAAGTTTCAGGTCATAATCTAAAATATCTTTTCATGGGACTTCGTCAGGACTGGAAAGAATTTTTTTCAGGTGATTTTGTTGCTTACAATTTTGAGACAAATAAAATGGAATTAATTTTTCATCCTGATAACAAATCTTCAGTCTATTCAAGCCACATCACTCTCGATGGAGTTATGTTGATCGTAGATACCGATGTGAGAGGGAATCTTTATAGTTTCTCCAGATCGGGATCAGGGTGGATTAAGACGAAAGTGAATCTTCCTGTTAATGGCTCTCTTGATTCGATGACAACAAGTAATGATACCAATGAATACCTCGTGAGTTATGATGCATTTGATACTCCCGTTTCTTATTACTACGGTTCAAGCAATAAAGAACCCGTTGTCATAAAAATCTCACCATCATTTTTTGAATATAAAAAACTCGAAGTCTCCCAGCATTTTGCAAAAAGTTTAGACGGAACAATGGTTCCATATTTTCTTGTACATAAACTGGGACTAAAACTCGACGGGAAAAATCCTACCATCCTTTATGGTTACGGAGGATTTGAAATTTCACTGAAGTCTCACTTCAGCAATCTCCTGGGATACGCATGGCTGGATAAAGGCGGAGTTTACGTTTTATCAAACATCCGAGGTGGCGGTGAATACGGGCCGGCATGGCATCAGTGTGCATTAAAAGAAAACAGAGACCGCGCATATCAGGATTTTTTCGCCATCGCAGAAGAATTGATTGCAAAAAAAATTACTTCACGCGATCACCTTGGAGCTTGGGGGGGAAGTAACGGAGGACTCTTGATGGGTGTTTGTTATACACAACGGCCGGACCTGTTTAAAGCGATTAACTGCGGAGTGCCTCTACTCGATATGCACCGATACCACAAACTGCTCGCAGGACACAGCTGGGTGGCCGAGTATGGAAATCCTGATGATGAAGTGGAAGGAATTTATATCCGCGCACTTTCACCTTACCAAAGAATTAATAAAGACGAAAAAAATTATCCCGTCATGTACATCAATACATCGACGAAGGATGACCGCGTTCATCCGGGCCATGCCAGAAAATTTGCAGCAAAACTTGAAGAATATGGTCTTCCATATTTTTATCATGAAAATATTGAGGGTGGGCATGCAGGTGCTTCTAACATGAAAGAGCTCGCATTTATGAAAGCCCTGGATTACTCGTTCTTCTGGAAGTATTTAAAATAATTTTGGCTTTGTTCAATTGTTGGACTATCCTTTTTTTAGCAACCGTTTACCATGTGAGGATTTATGAAGTACTTAATTTTATCTCTGCTTGTTCTTTCGATGTCTGCATTTGCAGCTGACTCTAAAATGAAATCAACGACAAAAAATACTGTTAAAGCTGCTGAGGCTGGAACGATGGATATCGATCCAAAAGATAAGACTGAAGATATGGCAGATCACACACCAACTCTCACTGATAAGGATGTTAATGTACATGTGATATGCAAAGGTAAAGACGGCCATGAACTAAAGGAAGGCGATGCTGGTTATAAAGCTTGTATTCACAAAGTGAAAACGGACAAGAAGAACAGTAAAGACCCAAAAGCTAACGTCGACGTAAAATTCGAAAATAAGTAAGTAAATAATTGCCCGCTTCCCGCGGGCATTTTGTCTCATAACTCCCTTACAATTCACTCGGTCATTCGTCTTTTTTATCCTACTTACATCTGGCATGTTAATTGAATTGTATTTAATTGAGTTCACCTTGAATTAATTAATGGAGCAATTAAATGAAGATACTCGGCCTCTTAATTTTCGTTTCAATCTTTGAAGTTTTTGGACAAACCACCAAATCAAAACCTGATGCATCTTCAATTCCCAAAGTATACCGCGTAGACTCCGTCAGAAGTGGAATGTCTGCCACAGAAAAAAGAACTCATCCCGCAGGAAGTTTACAGGCATCGAAACCAAGTTCGATCAATGGTACAACTTGTCTCGATGGAACAGGAAAAGAATTTACTCCAACTTCAAAGGGCTACAGAAAATGTGTAGACCAGGCCAATAGAGTAAAGAATTAACAGGAGGAATATATGAAAAATGTAATAGCTCTTGCACTCGTCCTGATGATGACCTCAGCTCATGCGGTAAATGTTAGTAGAGGAAATAATATGGGGGCCGAACAGGCACCTAAAAGAGAAGAAACAAATTCCAGTGTTACAGACACTAACAGAAGAATGAATGATTCGACTGCTACAACTTATGGGGCCGAACAAACAACGAATGATTCAATCAGCACAGGCCAGGCAGCGACAACAAGAAGAACAACTCCAACTGTCACCAGATGTGTTGATAGCAGCGGATACTCATACTACAAAAATGATTCCGGCTTCGCTTCTTGTGTGAATCAAAGCTCAAGCCGCTCATACTCGAAATAGTTTTTAAAATTATTTCTGGCAGACGGGACAGTGATAGGTCCCTCTGCCACCTTGAATGCTTTTTATTACTTTTGTCACACGTCCACGTTCCAGACACATTTGACAATGATTCTGATAAAACACAACGAGATGTTTTACGCCTTCGCCTTTTGATCCGTTCGCGTCTCTATACCCACCGCTAAAAGTCGTTCCTTTCGTTTCAATCGCACCACTCACTACAATTTCCATCGCAGCTTTCATCTTTTCAATTTCATGTGCATCTATGTCACCTGACAATCTCGTCGGAAGAATTCCTGCACGTGCTAAAATTTCAGACGCCATATAATTTCCGACACCCGGGAACGCCTGTTGATCGAGAAGAAAAGGTTTAATAGGTTTATTCGGGTGATTGAAAAAAGTTAAAGCAATTTGAGCTTCATCGAAATCCGGTGAAGTAATGTCGATAGGAAGTTTATCTTCTTTCAATTTAAAATTTTCGTCAGTGAGTAAATAAAAATGGCCGAATCTTCTTGGATCAATATAAGTGAGCACACCGAATTCTTTTTTTGATTTGTCGATGAATTCGATGTGACCGTGTTTTTCATCGAGAGGCGCGTGAGACATTTGCCAAGAGCCGCTCATACCTAGGTGAGAGAGGATGTGCCCGTATGGTTTTAAATCGAAGATGAGCCATTTAGCGTGTCTTCTGATTTTTACGATGGTGAAGCCGGTGAGATCGAAATCCATTTGTTTCACCATTCGTTTTGTGAGTGGCGAGAAAATGGCAGCCTCAATCTTGAAAGGTAAGATTGGAGTGAGTTGGTTTTTAATGGTTTCGACTTCGGGTAGTTC
>JACMNL010000011.1 GCA_014378525.1 Bacteriovorax sp. | reverse complement strand
GTACTCAAAGGTTATCTGGCCTTCAGTAAAAAAAATTCTAAAAGTTTAGAGGCGATGGAAAAGTTTGACCGCGGTTTTGAAATCATCAAAAAAAATGGCGAATTAAAAAAGCTGCAGCTCCTCTGGAGAAAGCTCGCGATCGAAAAAAGCTGACATTCACAATGTAAGTCTGATTATAGATTAATTTTTTTTAATCTCAGACGATAATTCACAGCAGTAACTCACTCTAATAAGATCGACTAAAATTAAAGAGACGGTGCTAATTCGCACCTGTTTGCATTGATATTTTTCTTTGTTAAGGTTTTTGTGATTTCTAATTGAACATGCCGTTCGGAGTATCACTTGAAAAAATTAATTCCCGCACTTTTTATCACTCTTCTAATTTCCGGAACAGCAATGGCCGCAAAACTTACAACATCTAAAGAAGTTGTAGACATGAGTCTTGTTGATCAGTCGGTAAATCCCTGCGAAGATTTTTTTCAATATGCTTGTGGAAGCTGGTTAAAATCAACTCCAATTCCAGCAGATAAAAGTCAGATCTATAGATTTTCAGAAATCGATGAAAACACTCTGGTGATCCTGAAAAATATTCTTCAAAACTATCAGGTTGGAAACAATACACCGGGGCAGATTGAATCAGAAAAGCTGGGAAAAGTTTATTCAGCTTGTTTGAACACTGCAGGCAACGAAGTAACTGCGAAAAGAGGAACTGAAGATCTTCTGGAAAAAATTCACCTTCTTCAGAACAAAGAAAATTTCATGCCTCTGGTTGCACTTCTTCATAAAAAAGGGATCAATCCTTTTTTTGGCATCTATACAATGCAAAACCCGGGCGATGCGACTCATATGATTGCCACTGTTGATCAGGCAGGTTTAGGTTTACCGGAAAAAGGTTATTACAGTGACGAAGAAAACAGCAAAATCAGAGTTGCTTACAAAAACCACATTAAACAATCTTTACTACTTGCAGGCATTCACTCAGATGAAGCAAACACACTGACAAATAAAATTTTTAAACTGGAAACAGCGATTGCAAGAATTCAGTTATCTGCTCAGGACCAGCAGGATCCTATAAAAACTTATAATCCAATCGGGAAAGCAGCACTTCAAAAGAAAACTCCAGCATTAAACTGGAATCAATATTTTTCTGCAATCAATTTTGCAGCATCTGATGTCCTGAACGTTGTGAGCCCTGCATACTTCCAGAAACTTTCTGCGCTTATTGAAAAGACTTCATTGTCAGACCTAAAGGCCTATATGACATGGGATACGATTCGTGAGACGTCAAAGTTTTCAACGATGGCCCTTCAGAATGAACACTTTAATTTCTACGGAAAAATCATGAATGGTACATCTGAGCGCGAACCACAATGGAAATTGTGTATTGCCTCAGTTGATAACAGTATGGGCGAAGCTCTTGGTGAAGCCTTCATAAAAGTGGCCTTCGGACAAAATTCAAAAGAAATGGCAGACAACTTGGTCTTCAACGTAAAAGATTCTTTAAAGGAAATGATTACAAAGCTGGACTGGATGGATGACCAGACGAAAGTCGGTGCACTTAAAAAAATTGAAAAACTAAACCAGAAAATCGGTTTCCCTGATCAGTTCAGAACTTATGATGAACTGGAAGTGACAGATGATTCGTGGTTCATGAACTCACTTGCTTCAAATGTTTTCCAGTTCAATGATTCAATCAAAAAAGCAAATCTTCCGGTGAACAGAAGTATCTGGGGGATGACACCACCTACTGACAACGCTTATTATGACCCTACAATGAACGAAGTGGTTTTCCCTGCTGGGATTTTACAGGCACCACTATTCAATGTTAATTCAAGCCTGGCAGCGAACTACGGAGCAACGGGAGCTACGATTGGCCATGAGATGACTCACGGATTCGATGATTCCGGAAGCCAGTACGATGAACTTGGAAATTTAAAAAACTGGTGGTCAAAAGATTCGGCCGCTGTTTACCAGAAAAAATCACAGTGCCTGGTTGACCAGTACAATACATACAAAACTGAAGAAGGTGTCTCTCTCGATGGAAAACTTTCTCTCGGTGAAAACATTGCAGACCTAGGTGGATTAAAACTGGCCCTTGCTGCTTTTTATAAAACGAATCCAAACATTCCAGAAGCAGATATGAAAACTTTCTTTATCGCTTACGGACAGTCGTGGTGTGGGAAAATGACGAAAGAAGCAGAACGTACGACGATCAATACTGATGTTCATTCAACTCCAAAATTCAGAGTGAATGGTGTTATTTCAAATTTTCCGGAATTTGCAAAAACTTTTCAATGTAGTGAAGGGCAGGCGATGGCACCTAAGAACCGTTGTTCTGTCTGGTAATAAGTGTTTCAACAGATGATTCTGTAAATTAAGGCTTCAGTTGCAGTCACTACCGTTTGGATAATCAGTAGATTCTTCGCAAATAAGTGTAAGCGTATCTCCCTGCTTTAAACCTAATTTTTTTGAGGCATCATCATTAATAGCATTGATAACGATAGTCGTTTCACTTGTCCATTCTTCATGATCGAATCCGCAATCGTTTGATGACGGACCTTTTTTGATAATCTTTGATTCTACATTGCTCATTAATACATCTGCATCGTTCAGTGTATTTGGATTTTCCGGATCATCCCAAAGTGGAAGAGCGGGAACATTCATGTCCTGGCCTGTAAGTGACATAGAATAAAGTCCACCGATGGGATAATTTCCTGTGTAGTTCAGCGTGTGTATTGCTGAAATACAGTTTTCACTTCTATATGCATGAGTTGCAAATGCGTTCGTAGAGAAAAAATTTAGAACTAATATAACCGGTAATAATATTCTTTTCATAAAGACTCCCTAAGTGTTTTTTAATTAACAGGCCATTCCAGAATTGTAAGTAAGCACACAGTCCATGATTTGTGCATCAACATTTACATCTGTTTTTTCTACGTTGAAGTTACCGTGAATGATTCCCTGAAAAGTTGCACTTCCATTTGAATCATTGCAGTCGTCTTTTTCAGCTTCCAGGCTCCACTTAACAGGTTTACCGTCCATATCGAAAGCTTTTACAGTTGCAGGCATTCCTACGACAGAAAAATATCCGGCGTTCACATTGTCTTCATATGGAACTTCAGCAGTTACCATAATTGTTTGCAGTGGAGAGTTATGAAAAGTTGTTCCGTAGTTATTCATTTCATCAGGAGTTGTTAGTTGAAATTTTTTGCCGTCTACAGTCACTTCAATAGTAGGGTTAACCCAACCAACACCGTTAGCACGTGAAAGAGATAGTTCAACTTTTTGTTTTGAACCTGAGTTCTTAGCTGACTTACAAACAAGCTTGTTTCCACCCGGGTGAGCGCTTGCTGCAGTTGAGAGTACTGAAAAGATAATTAGAGTGATTAATTGTTTCATTTGAGCATCCTTTTTAAAGTTCATTTTTTCTTTCAAGGACTATTTATTTTACTTCGCGCATTTTGAAAATTAGAATGATTAATAGATGACCTTCTAAAATGTAGAATGATTGATTAAGTGGATGAAATTATGGAATTAAATTACCTTCGAGTTTTCTATCAAGTGGCAAAGGATGGAAAATTTTCAGAGTCAGCGAAAAAATTAAACATCAGTCAGTCGGCCTTAAGCCGCTCTGTAAACCTGCTGGAAGAAAACGAAGGTGTAGTGCTTTTCGACCGTTCGAAACATGGTGTAACACTCACTCCTAAAGGTATCGATGTTTTCAGATTGTGTGAACAACTTTTTCAGACAGAAAAAGAAATTGAAAATCTTTGCCGTGGTATTCAGGATAAGTGTGAAGGCTTTTTAAGATTCGCGGCTTCCGATCATGTCATCAATCATTTTCTTCCTGATTCACTTCATGAGTTCCGTCGCCAGAATCCTAAAGTTGTACCCAGCATTCGTTCTGGGACTCCTGATGAAATTGCAACTATGCTTTTAACAACTGATTGCGAATTCGCTTTGATGTTTGCCAAAATCAATACACCACAAATTGAATTTCGTCGTCTTCATCCTGAAAGCATGTCGCTGGTTTGCCATCCCGATATATGGAAAGAAAATAAATCATCAAGTAACGAAAAAACTCTTCGCAAACTTATTACCAAATATGGATACATCAGCACTATCGGTGCTTCAATGGAGCGCAGGGCCTCGCAGGTATTAATTGAACTATTCGGTGAACTTCCACCAATTGGCTTTGAAGTGAATAGCCAGGAGTCTCAAAAACGCTATTGCCTCGCGGGTGAAGGCGTGGCCTACCTCACAACCTTTATGGTGAAAGATGAGATCGCAAAAGGGGAGCTCTTTGAAATACCCGTAGAGCACATTCACGAGTTCCATCTGTGGCTGGCACGTCCAAAAGGCAAGACCCTAAGCCTCACAGCACGTACATTTTTAAAACATCTGGTTCCAGACCTGGAATTTTAAATAAAGAATTTTTTTTGAATCCCGAGACGGTGTTAAACGCTTGCCCGGGGTTCGTGTGAAATTTTTATCGCTTATTTCTCTGCTCATTTTATTATCATTTACGAGAGTTGCATCTGCCGCACCAATGGGCGACAAAGACGCTCTGGTAATCATCGATATGCAGGCCATGTTTGTTACACGTGGTGGATATTCGGATGACGAAGAAAATAAGAAAAAAGTTCAGGAAGTTTTAAGAAACCAGCTTGAGGCCATCAAACTTGCGAAAGCGGCTAAAATTCCGATCATTTTTTTAGAGTATGAAGGGTTTGGAAATACAAATGATGATTTGAAAAAAGAAGTTGAAGGTTACCCTGATGCTAAAATCTTTTTAAAAAATACAGACGGTATGTTTGATTCATACAATAAGCATAAAGCAGAGCTTGTTGCTTTCCTTGAAAGTAAAAATGTTAAGAGCTTAATAATCACCGGCGCTAATGGTGGTGCGTGTGTTCTCGACAGTATCAGCGGATCATTAGACAGCAACTATAATGTTATCGCCTACAGTAAAGGTATTGCAGACTTCAACTATAAAGAGTTCATTTATCCTTACGACCATCATTATAACTTCACTCCAACATGTGCTGACTGTAAGTTTAAGGAAGTGGATAATATGCAGGTTGTTGCACTCGAGCTTGCTGCTGGACCGCTTAAAAAAAGTATTCTTAAAGATGAAAAAATTAATGATACTGGAAGAAATTACAGAAAAGATGCATCTGATTCAAATCATAATAGTGAACAACAAAACTCTGAAGTATTGGGTAAGTAATATGAAAATTTTTTTAAAAATTATGATCCTTAGTTTAACAATCAATTCGGCTTACGCAGCTAAGCTTGATGATGTTTCCGTGATTGAAATGAAGCAGGGGAAAAATGATAAATTTGAATTGAAGCTTCATGCTGGAAACGGCCCGAAGGATTCTTACTTTTTTGTCGATATCGTTAAGAGTGATAAAGAGTCATTTGATAAGATCGCTCTGGTGCTTAAAAAATTAAAAAAGAAAGATGCTTTCAAACTGGGCCTGGAAATTCCAAGCTTCTCCATGTCACCAAGTGGAAGTTCTTACTTAAGTGACAGTGTGAAGTTTTCAGGTAGTGCACTGGGAGAGTCTCTCATTCCCAATTAGTCTTTTATAATTTTGGGAATTCCATCGTGAGGTCCCAGTTCTCTTGCCGGATAATCATCCCATAGATGTCCACTCTCTTTACATTGAAGATTTCGTTCAGGGTGCATTGGATAAAATATTTTATTTTCATCTTTATTAGCTTCACCGCCAACTAAAAGAAGACATGTAGATTCTGTATTATTTAAAAAAGCATGCGCAATTCCTGTTCCGGATGGAAATGCAACAAAATCACCCGGCTTAAGTGCATGAATGTTTCCATCAATCCAGACATCAGGATTACCTTCAATGACATAGGCAAACTCTTCTTCCGCACTCTCTGCGTGGGGCCAGGAAGTCCTGCGCCCGGGAGGCAATGTCTCTATGTGAATGCCAATTTTTTTTAGTCCAAGTTTTTTACCTATTGGACTTCCAATGCTAAGAAGCTCGTCGCTTCCTTTGTAATGGCTGTTGTCTGCTTCGATAAAGTCTTTATAGTTTCCGACGAATGTTGGTTTTTCCATTCTTTATTTATAACTTTGCCTGAAAGATTTGTCCGCAAAAAATGTGGAAGTTTTATTAAAGA
Organism: Bacteriovorax sp.; assembly: GCA_014378525.1. GTDB lineage: Bacteria > Bdellovibrionota > Bacteriovoracia > Bacteriovoracales > Bacteriovoracaceae > Bacteriovorax. Next base: position 27,224 of record JACMNL010000011.1, on the reverse strand, counting down.
CCAGCTGTATCTTGTAATTTGAAAAATCATGAGGCAAAGTCTTCGAGAGGTAAAAATGGATGAAGATGACTTCGAAGGTACTTTAGTTTTAGAACAACTTGCAGAGCTTGATCTCGTAGAAGATTTTTTTGATGCTATCGACTCGGATGATATTGAGCGCGCAATTTTGCTTATGAAAAAGGCGAGAGTGGATGCTGAGACAATTGCTCTGGTAGTGGGGAAAATTGTCGACGGTGATGATGAGTATTAATAATTTATCTTATAGAGAAAAAGTCCATTTGCAGAGGCCACTTTCCATAAATGTTTATCATTCTTAGGTCCGTCTAATAATTGAATAAAATCTGCAGTTGATAATTTTCCGCTTCCAACCATCCATAGTGAGCTTATAAGATGTCTGATCATCTGCTTTAAAAATCCACTCGCTTCAATTTTAAACTGATAACACTCATTAAGTTCTTCAGGGATTTGAAATAAACCATCAACTGGTAAAATGTCCTTTGGATTAACCAAGGTTAATTCACATGAAAAAACTTTTCTGATCGTTGTCTTCACATTACTACCGCTGGAATAAAAATTACAAAAATCATGATCACCAGTGAGTGCCAGGATACAAGTCCTCATTGCTTCGATATCAAGCTTATTTGCAATGTTTGCGACAAACTGAGTCTCTTCTTTTGAAACCTTTGTTTTATTCGTAAAAAAATATCTGTACTCTTTTGAAAGTGATTCGGCCGCAGGTCTGAACAGGCCGTCACAAATTTCTATCGAAAGGCATCTGATCTCTCGTGGTAATAATTCGTTAAATGATTTTAAAAAAGCTGAAGTGTTGATTTGATTTTCAGAACTTATTTTCACAACCTGCATGTGTGCATGAACTCCGGTATCTGTTCTGGAAGCGGCCATGGTCGTCGTTTTGCCGGAAATCAGGCTTGAGAGAGCTGTATTAAATTCACTTTGGACTGTTGCAATTCCATTCTGCCATTGAAATCCAGCGTATTTAGTACCCTCGTATTGAATGATTGTTTTGTAATAGTGCATAGTTAATACATTAAAAAAAATTAATCAAATCTGCACTCTTTTTTAATGTGCGAGGCTTAACATTAATTTATGCCACGAATGAACGAGGCGTATAGGAGTCTCAAATGAAAACATTACTATCAGCTATCATGATCTTATCAATGTCAGCAGCTATGGCAGCAGGCGAAAGCAAAAAACCAGACGCTCAGGCAGTAGATGCTGCTTGTACTCAGGAAGCCCAGGTTGCAGGATGCGGAAATGAGAAAGTAGGAACTGGACTTTTAAAATGTCTTGGTGCTTACAGAAAAGAACATAAAAAAGATTTCAAAATCAGCGAAGGATGTAAATCATCGTTAAAAACTTTACATGAAGATGTAAAAGAAAAGAAAGCTGAGAAAAAAGAAGAAGCAAAAAAATAATTTTGAGGGCACTGCTTGAATAGGGCAGTGCCCTTTTAGTTTCAACGTTGAAGCGTGACTTTTAACGATGAATCAAATTTTTAATGTATCCGTTTAAACCGCCAGCTGAGCTGCAAACGCACGCTGGTAAGCAGGACGAGCTTCCGCACGGAAAATATAACCGCAAATATTTTGATACGATTTAAGGACGCCTGAACTTTCAAGTCTTCTCAAAACAGTGACCATTAAAAGATCCCCTGCACTGAAATCACCTTCGAGCCAGTCCGAACTACCAAGCTGAGTAGAAAGTTTTTTTAACATAGAATGAATCCGTTCTTCCGCTAGTGGTAACCTGTCATTGTACCAACTTTTATCTTTTTCAAAGAAAAAGAATGTTGAAAACTCAACGACTGGCATTTCAACAGTATTAAGCGCACAAAACATCCATGCAATTGCACGCGCTCTTGCATTTTCTTCAGCAGGCAATAGTCCGGAATGTTTTTCAGCAATATGAAAAATGATTGCACCTGATTCAAACAGCACTAAATCGTTTTCTTTATAAGCAGGAATTTGTCCAAAAGGTTGAAGCGCAAGATAGGGTGGCTTTTTTAATTCTTCAAATGTTTCAAGCTGAACATTATAAGATTGTCCGACTTCTTCGAGGGCCCAGCGTACGCGGAAATCGCGAGCGAGCCCTCTTCCACGATCAGGAGAACTTTTAAAAGCTGTGATTGTTGGAATAGAATTATTGTTTTTCATTTTTAAAGTCTCCAGATTCCTTCAATTATAAAAGTACTCAACTCAAAAAGTGTGACATAAGGAAGTTAAGTTCGCAATCGAGTTTGAGTAGCGCCGTTGTGCGAAGTCCACAATCGCAGTTACTTCGAATAGATGCAAAAATAGCGCAATTCAAGTTATAAAAAAGTTTATGCTGTATTAAATATTGTAGATGTTCTAATTTTTAAGAAAATAATTAATGGGCCAGTGTTGGCGAAAGTTTTTTCCATTCTGGTGAAGAGCGAAGAAGTTTTAATTCATTCCAAATGGCTTCTGAGAAGACAGATTCCTTTTTATAAAATGATTTACTAAAGACGAGGTAAAGATCAAATGAAATAAAAGGAATTGGCAATATTTCAAGTTTGTTTTTGAATTCATCCTTTTGCAGCAAATCCTCAGCAATCGATTGTTGGATAATGGCCAAGTCTGCCCGGCCTAAGGATAACATTCGAAAGATTTGATCTTCATGTTGTGCACTTTCACTTCCCACTATACCTAAATCAGCTAGACTTTTCATATTTATAACTATTCCAGAAGGAGTCAATATATTGGGCGAGCTTGGTTTCGTGAATTTTTTTCCATCCCAGTAAGTCTTACTGAGTTTTTTTCGCATAATCATATGATTGACATGAGCTAACTTTCTTTTTGAATCTACTTTTCCTGCAACTAATGGAAAAGCATATACAGATAAAAAATTAGAATTAGAAGCTACTGGAAACGCTGCACTGAATTTACCAGTTCTCAGGCCATTAAGACATCTCTTCCAAGGAACGGGCTCAAATGTAACAGTGTCTCCATGACGTTCTATTGCCTTTCTAATCAACCACTGTGATTGACCTTCATGTTTTAAAAAGAATAATGGCGGGTAATCTCGGTCGGCCATACAAATGCTAATGTTACGTGCATATGAGGGCAATGATAAACCCAGAATAATTATTAATATAATAAATTTTTGATAAGACTTAAAATTTATCATATCCACTTTGGATGAAGATTCTTATAAAGCATATTAAACAATAATTGAAATAACTTAAATTTTCAAGGAACGTTGGTTCGAGTACTCAGCGCGAAGCTTTTGAAGCAACAGGTTTTTATACCAAGACATTTGAAGGAGTAATTGCGAAAAGCGATGAATCAATTAAGATAGCATTTTTTCCATTTAATAATTTTCCTATAGATAAACTAAGATGTGGTGCCTCCTAATAGACGATCTTCGAACTGAGTTTGGTTTCTTTAATTATGCTGATGGTTTGGTTTTAAGAAATTAATTTATTAGTTTTGGAAAAAAATTCACGCAAAAAATCCTTTTGGAATTAGACTTGAGTTACTAAATAAAAACAGGGAAGTGTGAAATGTTTTATTTTAGTATGTTTATTTTGGGGTGGATATAAACCGATGGTTTTGAAAAGAGAAAAATAAACCATGGAAAGCGACGTTAAATTTTTTTAGTGGTAACTATTAAATGTATTTTCTCAATCAAATATTTGCAGGAATTAGTATTCTCAGAGAAAATTTTTATAGTTTTTCTTATCTCTATTTATGGGCTGAAGTCTCGCTTTGCGGCTATGTGTTAAATGCGTTTAAAAACCATGAGATTCTTGAGACAAATTCTCAACTCAATTTAATAATATTATTTTCTTTTATTAGTGTATATTTTTGGGAAAGGCGTTTAAAGATTTTTTGTGCGATTGTTGGAACTAAAGCTGGTCGTATTGGAGCGGTATTAATTGGGGGGGTTTTATACAACAATAGTATTAAGCTCTTTTCTTTTGACTGCTGATATTCTGCTTGATTCTTCAAAACCTAAAATGGAAACTGTACAAGATATTTATATAAATGAATCCCATGAAGTTGATAAAGCAAGTCGATATTCCTATTATTTTTCTTCTGGCCCAAAGAATGTTGAAATTGATATTTCAGAATCAACCTATCGAAAATTTTCGAGTATAGATCATAAAAAAATTGCGGTTAAATATTATAAATATAGAGGTTTCTTCGGTGTACCATGGTTTTCTAAAGATCAAGTAGAATTAGTTGCGATTGAATAATAACTTTATGTGCTCTCTTAATTCGGTCCAACACACTTTTGAACATCAGCTTTAATTTGGAAATATGAAAAAAGATTTAAAATCAGCGTTTAAAATATTTTTATTACTTATTGGGATGTTACTAATATATAAATTTTTTAATTATTGGGTTTATCCAATTTACGTTAAGTTTCCATTTTCTGAAGCTTGGTTTGTTTCTTCACCTGGTGACGGAATTGATTTAGTTGTTACTCCTCAAGATTCAGTTGAAATAGGAAAAACTATTTTATCAAAGAAAAAATTATTTATTGTGAAAGGTTATTCAGTTGATAAATACACGAATCATTTTAATTCAAATATTTTTTCATCAAGACAATTTTCATTTAATGGCCAGGAGTGTTCAGAAGGTTTTGCCTGTGAAGAAGTACCTATTGGATCAAAATTTATCTTAAGAAAATTATTTCATCTAAAGCATTTGGGGTCAGGTGGATTCTTTAATTCGGATTATGATATTTATGTCGTAACTGATTCAAATGAGAAAGAAATAGAACTTCATACTTATATGTTAGATTATTTTAATTAGAGTAATTTTTAAATTGATTCGATCCAATACACTTTTCTTATCGCTCTATAACCAGACAAGTGTGTTGGAACTTCAACTTGAAATATCGAACTGAGATAGCATTAGTTATGGGACTTGATTACAAGCTGGGTAAACCTCTGGGCCATTCCATTGACCATTGAGACAAGTTTTAGATGCGGGAATGCAAGGTGTTCCAGAGAATGCTGTTGGTGACATAAAGCCATTGATAGTAGTTCCATGGGGTGAATTATCACAATTTTTTGTGTAATTATCACACGAATCAAAAAGTTGAGGACCCTGCCAAAAATTTGCAACACAAGTTTGCATCCCAGTAGTACAAGGAAAATTGCCATTTGTTGTTGGAGTAAGAAATCCTTGTCTTGTAGTTCCTTCTACACATTGGGATTGAGGGTTCATTTCTATTTTATTGTTTGAAGATGAAGCACTGGCACAACTAGTAAGCACAAATAGTAAAAGACAAGAGTGCAAAAACTTTGTCATATTTGATGTCCTAGTTGGGAATGATTCTTAATTATATTTTGGATTACAATATATGTATAGAATGGTGCCTCGGGCGAGACTCGAACTCGCACACCCTTACGAGCGGCGGATTTTGAATCCGCTGCGTCTACCATTCCACCACCAAGGCACTGTGAGGGTTCATATTAAGAAAAAACCCCTGCGCCGTCAATAATTCTGACCTGTTTTCAGCACTCATAAGGCAATATCTGACCATTTTAGGCAGAAAAATAAAGTTGTTCATTTATTTAGTGCATTACTCGATAAGTCTTTATGAAATTTTATCGAATTTTTATTCTTTCATGTCTTTTCATTTTTTCAAAGGCCCTTATGGCCGAGCCGGGCGTTGTCGTTCTTGGCGGTGGTGGTCCTGAAGGTGATATCGGAGTAACGACAGACTGGTCGTATCCTCTTTATAAAAAACTTATTGATAATGGCGATACAACCGGTGATAAAAAAATAAAAGTTGTCGTGTTGTCTTTAGAAAAACCAGATACAAATTTTATAGTGGATTATTTTAAATCCATGGGCGCAGACAGTTCTTACAATTTAGTAGTGAGTTCGAGAAAAGAAGCAAATGATCCAAAAGTTGTCGCGATGATGAAAGATGCAGATGTTGTTTTCATTCGCGGTGGAAATCAAGGTAAGGCCTATCAGTTGTGGAAAGGTACTAAAGTGCAAGAGCAGATCAAAGCGCTTGGTGACCGTGGCGGTGCGATTGGTGGAACAAGTTCGGGAGCGATGGGATTATCACAGTATTCCATCACTGGCGGAAAAGATTTTGCGACTAAAGATGTTTTGAAAGATAGTCATTCTCCTTTATTGAATGACGAAGTTGATCCAAAAACCTCCGGCATACATAATGACTTTTTAAATGCAGCTCCTGGAATTTTAGCGGACACTCATTGTGGAGAACGTGGAAGAGTCGGAAGGCTTCTTGCGACAATGGCCAAGGCTATTGATGATTTTAAAGATAAAAAAATTGTGAGTGTGTGTATCGAAGAAAAAACTGGTATCGCTATTATTAAAGGCAAAGCACAGGTTTTTGGAACTGGTTCCGTGCATTTTTTATCTGAAACTCCGGAAACAAAAAAAGAGCGTCTTCCCGGAAAACCGTTGTCATATATTAATGTAAGAGATGATGCTCTTACGGAAGGATGGACTTACGATTTATCATCGAGAACTCCAGATCTAAAAAATCTTCCAAAAAGTGCCAAAGCAAGTTATCCAGATATTAACTGCGGCCAGGTGACTGACCAGTTAAAAATAAAAAGTAACACTGTGAACAGAATTACTTTTATAGAGCCTCCATTTAGCAATGGATTAGTTATAGCGGAAGACGCTTATTCTGACTCACAGTTAATGAGCAGAGATAAAAAAAGAGGGGTGATGCAAACTCTATCTTTTAATAGACTTGCAAAAAATCCGAATGGCAGCGTCGTATTTCTTGATTCATCAAGTGAAATTGATGGCCTTGGAAAAAATACTATTGCAGTGAAATCACAAAAAAATGGAAGAGAAGCAATGCCATCTTTAATTTTAGACTGTCAGTACTGCTCCTACACATCAACTTCTAGTTTTGTTTCTACTCAGGATCAGGGAGATCAAACTCTGCATTCAAGTGGGTTTGTTAATATGAGAATTCATGTCATTGGAGATAATGATACTTACAATGTTCGCACTCACAAAGCGACTCTTGCCAGGGATTATGCTGTTAAACAAACAGGCACTGTTGAATGTAAAGGGATTAGTCTTTCAGAGGAAATGATTGATCAGCTTGTTTCAGACCAGCTGAATGTTTTAAGAAAACTAAACTGCGCTCACTCGAAATAATTACTTCAAAAGCTCGAGAGCTTCTTTCGCCGTAAAACGAAATGTTTCAATCCCAAGATTCTTTTTTAGCTCGCTGTTATCCAGCGTCGATGGAAATTTTATGTAGTCGATGAGGTAGAGAGGGAATTTCCAGACGGGAGTCAGGAATTTTGCCAGCTGCTCAACCGCGATAATGGGTACGAGGATTTTTTTAACTCCGATAATTTCTGCAGCTTCGTGCAGACTGATCACGTCGTCACTTGTGACGTTATAAATTCCAGTTTTAAGTTTATCAACTGCATTCACAATTATTGAGGCCATATCGAATTCGTGAATGAACTGGAACATTGGATTGTAATCAATCGGTAATGGCGCGTACGGCGTTTTTAAATACTGTGTGATTGAGTTTTTAATTTGCGGGCCAATGATGTTGGCAGGACGAAGAACTATCGTTTCAATCTCATTCTGGTTTTTCCACATCCAGTTCGTACACATCTGATCCATTTCAACTACGTCTCTGAGTTCAGCGTATTTAAAACTCGCACGTAGTGGAGCATCTTCTTTTAAAAACATTGGATTGTCCGGAAGAGCACCGTAAACGTGATGAGTGGAAAGGATAACAACTTTTTTTGCACGAAATTTTTGTGCGAGTTCCAGAATCGTATTCGTTCCAATTAAATTAATGTCGATACGTTTATGAATATTTCCCATAGCTGGCGAGTGACCAAGGCGGCCCAAATGCAGAACACAGTCGAACTGATGCTCGCGGAATAATTTTTCAAAATTAGTTCTGTTATATTTAATCTGCTGCCACGTAAAGTTTGCACGTTTCTGCATATTTTCAATCGGACGTGAATCAACACCATGAATGACGATCCCGGGATTACTTTTTAAAAGAAGTTCCGCAGTGATTTTCGCCATCGCACCTTGAATACCAATGATCAGAATTTTTTGTGCGTTCATGATTTAAACCTTTGAGCGATTGATCTTTTATTTTTTAATCCCGCTTGAGTGAGTTCTTCAATTTGTTTTTCCAGTGCAATGATATGCGGTTCTAGCTCTTCATCGAGTGCCTCTGCACTCAACTCATGTGGAAGAACGTAGGGTTCACCAACGTAAATATCTACAGGAGACGGCAACGGAAATAAGTTTAACGAAACCGGAAGCGCAGGAACACTTAAGAATTTCGCAATTTTTTTCAGATGAAAGACATAAGGAAAAAAATCTTCTGCGCCAACAACGGCAATTGGTAGAATCGGAACTTTCGATGAAAGGGCCATTCTTAAAAAACCTTTAGAAAAGCGTTGAAGTTTGTAATGATCTTTTGAATCTTTTGCTATCCCTCTGACTCCTTCAGGAAATACCAGAATAGATTCGCCACGCTTCAAAAGATTTAAACAATTCACGCGGTCACCGAGAACGGCACCACTTTCGCTCGACCATCTTCCTAAAAAAGGAAGCGATGTTAAAAATCTTTCAACTAGCGGGCGAAGTAGTTTCGGTTGATCCAGTTCTGTCGCGAAGGCGGTGCAGATGAGAAGACCGTCGATAGGGATTTGTCCAGTGTGGTTGGAAACGACCATATAGGGCTGGTCTAATATTTTTTCTTTACCGTGTAATTGAACATCAAAATAATATTTGTAGAACGGCCACACGATTTTTATATCGTTGATAGCACGTGATGGCTCGAGTCCCCAGGGATCGCGCTCTTTGGAATAGCGATCGTTTAGGGCGGCTTCGAGTTTCGTGAATTTGTTTTTAAAGATAACCAACTAATCCTCTCGGGATGATACTTTTAAGATGCTTTAATGCTATCAAAATATTCTTTCTTCACAAGCATTCTTATAGTGGGTAAAATCATTGAGCAGGAGTTTTAATGAAGAAGCAATCAAAGCTAAAAGGTAGATTCAATTTCTGGTTACTGAACTTTCACAAGGAAGTGATGAAAACCAGCGCCATTGGCAAAAAGATGCTGACAGCTTCCAGAACAAATGCGCATTTGAAGGACACTTACGAAGAGTTGGGTAAACTTCTTGAGCGTGGAGTTGAAAACGGTGAGGTGGACTGGGACTCGCCGAAAATGCGTGCTCTCATTCATACCATCAAGGCCTGCAAACGCGATCTCGAAGATATCGAACGTAAAATGAACAGGATTAAATTTCAGTCTGTGGAATTCAAAAAAGACGATACGAAAAAAGAGGACTAAGCGTCCGGCTCTTCCACATGAGTTTTTCTCATCTCAAGCTCTTCAAGAATATGTGTAACGATCGCATCTTCGACCTGAGGAATTCCTTTCTTAGATTCTGCCGAAGCAAAATACATCTGACGAATCCATTTATAGTCTTTTGAAAGAACCGGTTTTAATTTTTCTAAAACGTTTCTTTCTTTCTGCGTTTTTAATTTATCGATCTTGTTGAAAACTAAAATCGTTTTGCGGTTGTGTCTCTTAATGAAATTATAAAACTGCTTATCAACATCCTGGTCAGGGTGGCGGGCATCCTGAAGATTTACTAAAAGCATTGACTGAGAGACTTCAGCAAAAAACGCTCCCATTAATTCATCCCAGTTTTTCTGCATCTCTTTTGAAACTTCAGCGAAACCGTATCCAGGTAAGTCGATCAGGAAAAATTTCGGAAGGTCACATTTTTTTCCATTCAGGTTCAATTCGAATTCGAAAATATTTATTTCTCTCGTGCGACCAGGGGTTTTTGAAACGCGCGCTGTTTTTCCACCGAACAATGAATTGATCATGCTCGATTTACCAACATTTGAACGTCCGACAAAACTCACGCCGATGGCGTCTCTGTTTTGTGCTAACCAGTCTTCAAACTGGGACACTACGGAAATTCCCATTTTGAAATCTGCACTTTGAGGTCTGATCGTATAACTCATATTTGTACCTAAGATTATTTATAAAACCGATATTATCCGATTTAGCACGGAATTGCACTCCTTAAGACGTGGCATAACACTTGTAAACACGGGGCTTGGGCCATTAGAAAGCAATATTGAGGAGAAAAGATGGAAACATTAAGAAAGGAAAGAATGATCACACCGCATTTAGAGTCGAGTGTCGGACTTAGAGGCGTGCGTGAAAATGACGAGTTTATGCTGGATGTTTTTCAGGATAGAAAAAGAACTTTTAAATTAAACCGAACTAAATACCTTATAAAGAATTCTAAAATATTTGAATTTGATTTCGCTAAGGCGCACATTTCTCTTCCAATTTTTGGCAAAGAAGAATGTCATTATGAACTTGAGTTAATCGCAGACAGGAAAAATAATAATCATAATGATAATTCCAGATATCTTTTAAGAAGCCTCGGAACATCGCCATTTCGTCTGAACGGCACATATTGTTTCGAGGCATTTCTGGAAAGGGGGGATGCAGTTGATATCGGATTCAATCGCGTTCATTTTTTAAAACCTCAACTTACTGTAATTGAAAACTCTTCTCTTCCAGACAAATTTATCAGAAGCGATATTTCCATTTTGCTTGAAGGAGAAACGGGAACCGGTAAAACAACGCTCGCTAAAAAGATTCACGAAAAAAGCGGACGCATAGGAAGATTTGTTCATCTCAACCTATCAGCATTTTCACCAGGATTGATTGAATCAGAATTATTTGGACATGTGAAAGGCGCATTCACCGGTGCTGTCAATCCTAAGAGAGGAGCAATCCTTGAGGCCAGCAAAGGAACTTTATTTCTCGATGAGATTGATTCTCTCAGCCTCGACCTCCAGACTAAACTTCTATTATTTCTAGACGATCATGAAGTACGGGCCGTCGGTGGTGAAAATACTTCGAAAGTTGATGTTCGCATAATTTTTGCTTCAGGATCTGTTTTAAAAAAGAAAGTTGAAGAAGAAAAAATGCGCATGGATTTTTATTACAGACTACAGTCTGGCTGCGCAGTGACACTTCCAAGTCTGAGAGAAGAAAAAGACAGAATTAAAACCTTATGCAGAAAGTTCGAATATGATCAGGCAATCGTTATAGGTGATGACCTGATAGAGTTCTATTCATCTTGCGTCTGGCCTGGAAATATCAGGCAGCTGCACTCTCATCTTATGAAAAAGAAAATCTACTCAGATGGAAAGAAGTTTGTCATCGATGAAACTGACAAGGAGCTTTTATCGGAAAACTTGAACGTGAAAAAGCTCAATACCGGAGATATTCTCACTATGGAAAAGATGAAAACCAATTATTGTTATGATGTGTATTTGAAGGCCGATAAAAATATCACTAAAACTGCAAAGATTTTAGAAATGAGCCCCAATACTTTAAAAGTTTATTTAGACAGGAAGAAGAGTGAGCTAGGAAACCATAATGTAGTCCACATAAATCTCTTGTAACTTTCCTTCTATTCCGTTGTCTTTCAGGAACTGGTTGAGTTCGAGTTTGATTTTGTCTTTAATGATCTGTCGTCCTTCTTCTTCGATGGGAAGCTGAGGGATGACCGGCTCAACGTGCATAGTAAGAAAGTCTCGTATTTCAGAAGGATGGTCATTCAGGAACAAAATAACATTTCTATTTGACGCTAATCCCGTGAAGTCAATGTACACCTGGCGATTTCTTTTTGTGTCTTCAAGGAAGAGCTGAAGATTTAAATCCTTCATTGAATAAAGTCTTTCAATCTGCATGAAATATTTAGGTCTTGCTTCCAGAACCTGTTTCACTTCTACGTCTTTAATTTTAGCACCTGTAATCAGTGCTTTCATTTCTTCTTCAATTTTATCAGTGTCTTCTTTTGTAAGAGGAAGCTGGGTAATATGAGGTTTAAAGTTGGAAAGTAATTCTTCGAGTTCTTTTTCAACAGGAAGGAGCTTGTTTTTTTCTTCAATTGATTTAGCAATGACTGTGATGTCGAGGTAAATTTCTTTTTCGTTCACTTCATATTTTATTTTTTTAAATTCAAGAACCGGCACTTCTTCCACTTCTACTGAAGCTGGAGCTCTTAGTGCTTTTGTACCAATGTAAATTTTTGCTGTATTCTGATAGATAAGATAACTGGCTGAACTGAAAAAAAGCACAGTTAGTAATACACTGAATGCTTTTACCGGATCAGTTTTAAATTTTTTAATCGGAGCGAGGATCAGATCAAGTTTCTTCGCATTCTTAAATTCATCAGACTTGAAGTAAATATTGATGGCGATAAGATGTCCTCTTATCAACGTCATATAGTGTTCGCTATATCCGACAACTTTTAAAAAGAAGATTCTTACTTTCGGCTGAATGACTTTATATTTTTTCTTTGCGAGTTGTGGAGTGTGTTTAACCCAGTCAATTGCTGCGAAAACAGAATGAGGAGTGGCGTGCTTCATCTTTGCGATCAAGTTGATAATTGTATTATCAATGGCCTCTTCAATTTTAATCAAAAACTTCAAAAGTGGACTCCTTCACTGCCTTGTCGGATTTTTTTTAGAGATATTGAGAAGTGTTTAATGGCCGACAAGACGGGTCAAGAATGGCCATTTTTTCCCTATTCTTCACAATACAGTGTGATTTCTCCGATTGAAGTGAGTTTTGGTCGATAAAAATTCATAGAAAAGGAAACTTTTCTGACAAGAATTTTAGGAGACCGACATGAAAACAACCGCGTTTAGAGCATTATTATTGTCATCGATTCTGGTACTTTCAGCGAGCTGCTCGCTGATGCAACCGAGTCGAAGTTTTATAGACGAAATGGACGGGCAGGATGACGCATTTTTATCACCGGGAAAAGACTTTCCAGTTGTAGGTGGAGATACAGGAGACATGCGCAGAAGTCGTGAACAATTGCAGGCCCGCACACCGGCAAGTGAGCGCACTCAGCGTCTTCGTTCCGAGTCAAATTCGCTGAGCATGGAACTAATGGAGAAGGAAGACAGGCTCGATGAAGACGCCCGTGAGAGATATGTACGTGATAAGAAGTTCTTACAGACAGATTCCGATAAACTTTATTATTTAAGCCTGTCGAGCTATGACCGCGGCACTTATATCGATACGAAAAAAAGTGACCTGCGTGATGACCTTTCACCGAAGAGAAACCTGCTTGCGAAGCACTCAATTCATAGCAGTGAGCTTTTTTTAGGAATGGCAAAAAATGAAGTGATCGAGATGTGGGGGAAACCTGCGCGTGTCGAAATCGCCGGTAACCCGAGTAATCAAAATGAGCGCTGGTCTTTTGTTGAAGACGGAAGTGTGAAGCAAGTTTATTTTGAAGGTGGAAAGGTTCAAGGCTGGGCCCTTGATCTCTAAATCAGTACATAGTATCCTCGGCACAATTTAAAAATTGCTTTCAATGCCGAGGATTTCCCCTATGACAGCTCAATCAATGACCGGTTTCGGTCAGGCCGTTTCTCAATCAGAAAATTTTGTTGTGTCTGTTGAAATGAAATCGGTGAATAACCGTTTTAAAGACATCAGATTTAAAATGCCTTCAACTCTTAATTCACATGAAATTGAATTAAAAAAAGAAATGACGGATATGTTTTCGCGCGGAAGTTTTGATGTTTATGTAAATGTTAAACGCGCAGAAAATAAAAACCGTTTCGATGATCTCGATACAAAAAAAGTTTCCCAGTTCATTCAAAAAGTTTCAGCGATGATTAAAGCTGAAGGAGTGACACCAACTCTGTCGATGACTGATCTTCTTCGCGCAGAATTTTTAGTGGAGCAGGATGAAGTGAACCAGACAGACCTGGTTGAACTTTTATTCAAATCGTTCAAAGGTGCCATCGGTGAACTAAAAGAATCGCGCGAAGTGGAAGGCGATAAGTTGATCAAAGTTCTCGAGAAACATTTAGATAACTATAAAACGCAGTTTAAGGTATGTGAGTCGAATGCAGAACACTTTAAAGCGAACGTTGAAGAGAAATTAAAGAAGAGAGTTGAAGAATATAAAGCACTGGTCTCTGTTGACCAGAGCCGCCTGCTTCAGGAAGTAGTTTTTTATTTAGAAAAAATCGACATACATGAAGAAATTAACCGCATTCATTCCCACTTGGAAAAATTTCAAAATCTTTTAAAATCAAGTAACGATGTTGGAAGGCAAATTGATTTTTTGGTTCAGGAATTAGGGCGTGAAACTAATACCATTGGTTCGAAGTCAAGTATGAAAGAAATTTCAGATGCTGTTGTTCAAATGAAACTACAACTAGAAAAAATGCGCGAGCAAGGGCTTAATATTGAATAACGAACATTTCACTGGTAAACTCATAGTCATTGTTGCTCCGTCTGGTACGGGGAAGTCCACAATGATCAAAAGATTAAAGCAGGATTATCCCTCAATCGTCGAATCTGTCTCCTATACCACCAGGCCAATTCGTCCCGGTGAAATTCATGGCTTAAGTTATTTTTTTATTTCACGAGAAGAGTTCATTGCGAAACGAGACAATAACGAATTTTTAGAATGGGCCGAAGTTCATGGAAACTTTTACGGAACGTCGAAAGAATTTGTAGAGCAAAGTTTATCAGAAGGAAAGCATGTGCTTTTCGATCTTGATGTTCAGGGAGTGGATTCATTCAAATTGCATTTCGGTCCAACCGCCAATGTGATTTTTATTGCCCCACCTTCAGTCGAGGAACTTGAAAAAAGATTGCGCCACCGTGGAACTGAAAGCACACAGGTAATCAATCTTCGAATCATGAACGCAAGAAAAGAGCTGACAAGAAAAGATGATTTTGATTTTTTAATTTTAAACGACGATATCGACAACGCCTACGACAGGCTGAAAGAAATCACTCAAAAGATCCTTCAGGGATAGAGCCAGGTAATGCAAGAAAGTTTAGATTTTTCACACGAGAGAGACCTCACTATTGACGATCTAGTCAGGAGAGTTGAGGCCTATTATCCGGACGCTAACTTTACCATGTTACGTAAGGCATTCCTGTTCGCAGAAAAAGCACATACAGGGCAAAAGAGAAGTTCAGGTGAAGATTATATCATTCACCCGATGAACGTTGCCGCGACTTTAATTAAACTCCACATGGATTTAGATACGATCATGGCAGGTCTTCTTCACGACGTTGTTGAAGACTGTAACGTGAGTCCGCAGGAAATTGAAAAAGAATTTAACCAGGGTGTCGCTGATCTGGTTGTCGGTCTGACGAAGATCGGGAAAATCAAATTCAAAACCAAAGAAGAATCGCAGATTGAAAACTTTCGTAAGATGGTTGTGGCGATGGCGAAAGACCTTCGCGTAATCATCGTGAAGCTTGCAGATCGTATGCACAACATGCGTACACTTCAATATGTGTCTGATGAAAAACAAAAGAAAGTTGCGCAAGAGACTTTAGATATCTACGTTCCTCTCGCAAGCCGTCTCGGGATTAACTCAGTTAAGTCTGATCTTGAAGATTTATGCTTACGATTTTTGAAGCCGGAAATTTACTATCGTTTAGCTGAAAAAGTTTCGATGAAAAAATCGGAACGCGACAGTTACATCAGAGATGTAATCGGGAACATCAAAGAAAAATTGATGGAATACTCTCTGCACGCAGAAGTGAAGGGACGTCCGAAACATTTCTATTCTATTTATAAAAAAATGACAGCTCGTGGAGTTGATTTCGAACAGGTTCAGGATTTACTGGCCTTCAGAATTATCGTTTCGAACATTACTGAATGTTATAAAGCGCTGGGGATTATCCACTCTGCGTTTACTCCGATTCCAGGACGCTTTAAGGACTACATCGCTATTCCTAAAGTGAACAACTACCAGTCTCTGCATACAACGATCATGGGCCCGAAAGCTGAGCGTATTGAAATCCAAATCAGAACAAATGAGATGGATGAAGTAGCAGAAGCAGGGGTTGCTGCTCACTGGAAATATAAAGAAGGTTTAGCAGGAAAAACTGCACCTAAACTTGACTGGGTACAAGAGCTTCTTGAATACAATAAAAATACAGACAACAGCCGCGAGTTCTTAGACGTAATTAAAAACGATCTTGATCTCGATGGAGTTTTCGTTTTCACTCCGAATGGTGACGTTCGTGAATTAAAATATGGATCTACACCATTAGACTTTGCTTTTGAAATTCACACTGAAGTTGGTCTTCATTGTGTCGGTGCAAAGATTAACGGGAAGATCGTTCCGTTAAGACATATTTTAAAATCAGGTGACTCAATTGAAATTTTAACTTCGAAGACACAAACACCTTCGAAAGACTGGTTGAATATTGCGAAGTCTTCAAAGGCCCGCAGTAAAATTAAACAATGGCTTCTTAAAGTTGAGCGCGATGAAAACCGTGAACTTGGTAGAGACATTCTTGATAAAGCTTTCAAAGTTTTCGGAACGAGCATTAAAGCTCTAATGAAGGCCGGCGAATTCAAAACGATGTTCGATGAACTTCACATCATCGATGAAGAAGAAATGTGCGTTCTTGTTGGTTCTGGAAAACACACACCGAAAAGTATTATTGAATATATTCCTTCTCTGAAAAAACTCTCTGATAAAGTTGAGATTAAAGAGTTCGACGATAAAATTACCGAGATCGAAACTTACCACGATAAAATGGCACAGAATGTTCGCAAGAAATCCCATTCTGATAACGCTATTATCGTAGATGGTATGAGCGATGTAATGGTTCGTATGGCCCGTTGTTGTAATCCGATTCCAGGTGACAGTATCGTAGGGTTCATCACTCGTGGACGCGGAATTACAGTTCATACGTCTCACTGTAACCGCGTAGACGCAGAAACGTTAATAAGAACAATTAAAGTGTCCTGGAACAAAGGTTTCAGCTTCACACACCCAGTTAGTGTACGTGTTATCACTCAGGATAAGCCGGGGATTTTATCGCTTATCTCGAAAACGATTAACAACGTGGGCATTAACATCAGAAGTGCTCTTGCTAAGTCGATGCCTGATAGAAAGGGTAGTTTTATCTTTGAAGTTGAAGTAAAAGATTATTCAGAACTTCTAAAAACTATTAGTGCCATAGAATCACTTGAAGAAGTTATTTCTGTAACTCGTGTTTAAAATCAAATTATTTTTTTAGAAACTCTGCGTAAAATTGATTGAGACTTTTTTCTCTATCAAAATTGAATGGAGGTTTATCAGAAGACAATCTCAAGTATATGGCTTTTTGACCTGGAAAAATGGCAAGAATCTGGCCATTTAGTCCATGAATAACAACAACATCATCAGGTAGTGCAGGATATACTTTGGATCCATCTGTGTGAGGTCTATTGAGAAACCAGAAGCGACCGTAGGCAAAAGGCGCAAAAAAAGAATTCATTGTTCTAGATTTAATAAAACTCTTAGGGTTACTTTGAAAAGAATCAGACTTCCATTTTGCTGTAAAAAGATTATTACTGTTATCAAGATAGAGTTTGGCCATTTCTATAATATCTTTAGGGCTGGAAAAGCCGAATTGTCTGGAAGGCGTTAGGTGAAACATATCTTTATAGTTATATTTCAATAAAAGCGTATTTAGAAAAGAGTTATAGTTGTCAAAAAGATAATCGCTAGATGGTTTGATAATTATGTTAGTTTCTTTAAAATTATTTTTTTCTAAAAAGGTTGAAAGCATATTTAAAAATTTTTCTCTTCCAAAAAGATCTTCAAGATGCTGGATCAATAGATTGTTATCATAAAAGCAGTAATTAAAGCTGGTATTTGGCGGATACATTGGAAGTGATTTTAACAAGTAGAAGTCGAGTATACTTTCCGGAAATTCATTCATGGGTCTGAGTAGACCAGGTTCAATGGATTCCATAGTGTCTGGATCATTCGTTGTTCTTAATCCTGAACTCATTCTCATTAAAGCATCAATTGTTAGTTTTGAAGTATAAGCATCATTGACTGAAGTTGGAATGGGATTTGTTACTGACAGCAGGTGGTTTTTTTCAAGATTGCCGACGAAGGCATTTAAAAATAATTTATTTAAAGAATAGAGAGTATGTGGGCGATTGTAGTTATAGTTGTTTGAGTATTTTTCGAAAATAATTTTATTATTTTTTATGCCAATTAAAACGTCGGTGTCACCCACGGATGGATCAAAGGCATAACTTTCAAATGTGTCGGCATATGAGTAGAAATTTAAGGAAACAAGAAAGAAAAATATAAATAATTTTATTATCATTAGTAAAAATTTTGAATTGGTGATTTTTGATCCCAATACATTAAAAAAAGCTTTGTACGAGCGAGCTTGAAAACTTCTGTGTAGAGGATTTTGTAGCTTCTCAGGCTCAACCAGTCTGACGGGACAGGTGAGAAGTAGAATTCGAATTTTTCGTCTTCTTTTGCGAGAGCATTGAAGATCGTTTTGATTCGCATAATGTGATAGTCGCTGGAGATGACCAGAATCTTGTTAAGACCGCGGTTGTTACGAAGGTAGTTTAGAGTTGAGATAACGTTTTCAACTGTGTTTTTTGCAACGTAATCAAGTTCGATATGTTCAGTCGGCTCGTTTTCTTTTGGATCAATCGGGTTCATTAAAGTTTTAACAGAATTTTTTTCATGAACGCCTGTGATGAAAACATTGGGCTGTTTGAAGTCCTGTGCTTTTTTTACGGCGAATTCAATTCGTTTCGGGCCGCCTGTGAAAACGACGATCAGGTCTGGGGGAGTAGAAACAAAAGTGGCAATGGCGTTTTTATTTTCGCTGCGTGAATCGAGTAAAAGAATCGCGCAGGCGAATGAGTAACATAAGAAAATAGACGCAAGAACGATAACGGCACTTAAAAAGTGACGGTACATTCTTGTGCCTTTAGATTCGAAAACGTATTTGCTTTTTAAAATCATTTTTTCTACTTAGCCGCTATAACTTCAATTTCAACTATTGCACCTTTTGGTAGTGCAGAAACCTGTACAGTACTTCTCGCAGGGTATGGAGCTTTAAAAAAAGCTACGTACGCATCGTTGACTGCAGAAAAGTTATTAAGGTCAGTTAAGAAGATTGATGTCTTTACAATGTTTTCTCTCGTTAATCCTTGAGAGTTTAAAAGACCGTCGATATTTTTCATGACCTGGTTTAGCTGAGGGACGAATCCCTCTGCTAAATTGCCGGTCTTTGGATCCAGTCCGATTTGTCCTGAGAAATAATAAGTTCCGTCTACAGCTACGCCTTGAGAGTATGTTCCCACAGCTGCCGGAGCGTTATCAGTGTTTACAATAATTTTATTCATCATTACTCCTTCAAACTCATTTTTTTATCAGTTAACAGCGCAGATAGAACTGACATGTTAACAATTTCAGTAACAGTTGCTGTTCTTGGAATAATGTTCGCCGGAGAATTCATTGGAAGTAGAATTGGTCCGATTGCGTTCGCGTTTCCAAGTTGAGCTAATAGTTTATAACTAATGTTAGCAGAATTTAAATCAGGAAAAATAAGAATATCACTTGGCCCGTCTAAAGTAGAGAAGCTAAATAACTTATCCATTAATCCTTTATTAACTGCAACGTCGGCCTGCATTTCACCGTCAACCAGAAGGTTCGGGTAACGAGTCTTTGTAAGTTTAACAGCATTTCTGATCTTCTTAGCTTTAACGTCATCGTTAGAACCGAAGTTTGAGAAGCTCAGGAAAGCGATACGTGGTTCGCGTTTCATAAGTTTTCTGAAAAGTTCTGCTGTCGCAGCAGCTGTTTCACAAAGCTGCTCTTCTGTCGGATCGATCTGAACAGCGCAGTCTGAGAAAAACAGAACGCGGTTTTTGAAAGACATGATGAAGATACCTGCAGCACTCTTGTGATCTACAGTTCCAAGAACGTGCATCAGAGGAGGGAAGCAGTCAGCGTAGTTTAATGTCGGGCCCGCGATGACAGCATCAGCAAGACCGTTCTTAACCATCATCGAACCGAAATAGTTCTGGTGACTCATAAGTTCTTCAGCATGATAAACTGAAACACCGTTACGCTGTCTCTCTTTCGAGTAAGCGCGAACGTAGTTTTCAAATTCTTCATGTTTTCTTGGATTAATTGTACGAACATCGTCTTTATATTGTTCAAGGCCGAGCATATCCATTTTTTTATGGATCGCTTTTTTTCTTCCTAAAAGAATTGGTTCGATTTTATCTTCTTCAATAAGTTGTTTAACTGCTTGAAGAATTCTTGTGTTCGTTCCTTCTGCAAAAACGACTTTTACTTTTTTACCAGACTTGCCAACGTAAGTTGAAAGACGGTCGCGAAGAGATTTCATGAAGTGAGCAGTGTTACCCATTCTTCCTTCAAGTGATCTGGCGTATGCGTGAAGATCGTCAATGTTGATTCTCGCTACACCTGAATCCATTGCAGCTTTTGCTACAGCAGGAGTTACACGTGTAAGAACTCTTGGATCGAATGGTTTTGGAATTAAATAATTCACTCCGAATTTAAAATCCTCTCCACCGTAGGCCATCTTTACTTCTTCAGGAACTTCTTCCTTTGCAAGTTCAGCTAGCGCCTTAACAGCAGCAAGTTTCATTTCCATGTTAATTTTTTTTGCTCTTACATCGAGAGCACCACGGAAGATGAACGGGAATCCTAATACGTTGTTAACCTGATTTGGAAAATCTGATCTTCCGGTCGCCATGATTGCATCGTTACGAACAGCATGAACTTCAGATGGATAAATTTCCGGTTCAGGGTTTGCCATTGCAAAAATAATAGGGTCTTTTGCCATGCTTACGACCATATCAGAAGTCACAAGTCCGCGAGCTGAAAGACCAACGAAGCAGTCACAGCCGTTCATTGCTTCAGCAAGTGTGCGCGCTTTTGTTTCTACGGCGAAATCTTCTTTGTATTTGTTCATTCCAACAGTACGGCCTTTATAAATGACTCCATTTGAGTCAACCATTAGTAGGTTTGCTTTTGGTAATCCAAGTTCAAAAAATAATTTTGAAACTGAGATCGCTGCAGCTCCGGCACCTGATACAACAACTTTAATTTTTTTAATATCTCTGCCAGTGATCTCGATTGCATTTAAGAATGCAGCTGTCGCAATGATAGCAGTTCCGTGCTGGTCATCGTGGAAAACCGGGATTTGCATTTTTTCAATGAGCTGAGTTTCAATTTCAAAACACTCAGGAGCTTTAATGTCTTCAAGGTTTACACCACCGAATGTAGGCTCTAGTGCTGAAACAATTTTAACCATTCCTTCAACTGTGTTCTCGTTAACTTCGATGTCGAAAACATCGATGTCAGCGAAGCGTTTGAACAAAAGTCCTTTTCCTTCCATAACCGGTTTACCAGCTACAGCTCCTATGTTTCCTAAACCAAGAACGGCAGTACCATTCGAGATTACGGCAACAAGATTTCCTTTTGCAGTGTACTTGTACGCAAGCTCAGGATCGCGTGCGATCTCAAGGCATGGCCAGGCAACACCGGGAGAGTAGGCCTTTGTTAAATCATTTGATGTCATGGTTGGTTTGGTCGAAATGACTTCGATTTTTCCAGGGCGCCCTTCCGAATGGTAGTCGAGTGCTTGCTGTCTTTTTTCATCTGCGTCAGTGCGATCATTTCGTTGATTACTCACGGTCAATCCTTTTGTTTATGGAATATTTACGACCCGAGTAGGTTATGCCTTTTTCACTGGGTATGCAAAGAAAAATGGAGAGGTTTTTATTGCTATATGTCTATCAATTCGCTAAACTCAGATTCAACAAATCAACCTAGGGGTGGTCAATAAAATTGGCCTGAGAAATACCCTCGCACCTGACCAGGATAATGCCTGCGTAGGAAAGGAAAAATATGAACATCTACTCGCGTACTGTCACTGCTTTAAAATCAATCACCATTTTTGAAATCGTTCTCACACTCGTACTCGCTGTGGCATTAGGTGTCGCATTCTGGGGCTGGACTTTCATTTACGATTTAGCAAAACCATTTTTAAAATTATCAGGATTAAGTTATTTAGTCGCAGGGTTCTGGATACTCGCCTCTGTTTTAGTTCCGCATATAGTTCGAAAGCCGGGCATTGCACTTCTTGCAAGCATCATGGCCGCCTTTGTTGAAAGTTTACTGACACACTGGGGTCTCATGTCGGTGGTGTGGGGAATTGTTCAAGGCCTTGGAGCAGAAATCATTTTCTTCATTTTTGCCTATAGAAAATGGAATCTTTTTGTCCTCATGCTGGCCGCTGCTTTATCATCTGTGTTCAGTTATACGCTCGATTATTTTTTATATGACTACAAATCTCTGAGCATGAATTTTAATTTGATTCAGATTTCTACCTTTATACTGTCATCTATTTTATTTGCGGGTGTTTTAAGTTTTCTATTGGGAAAACGACTGGTGCGTCTGGGAATCCTGGATCAGTTTTTAATCGCCAAAGATCAACATGTATAAACTATCGCCGTTTTCATACACATTCAATAAAAGTGGAAAAGCTCAAAAAATATTTCTGGAGAATACGCTGGAGTTTAATCGCAATGAAACGATAGCGATTTCCGGGCCATCCGGCGGAGGAAAATCGACGTTCCTAAAAGTATTGAAAGGAATTATTCCTGAATATTCCAGCGGTACTTTAGAAGGAGAAATTACCTTTGAAGGACGTCCACTTACCGGAATAAACTTTCAGGAAAATTTAAAGAAGATTCTTTATCTGTTCCAGAATCCTTTTTCACAGCTGATTTACCCAACAACAGAGGAAGAATTTCTATTTTCTATGGAAAATTTTAATTTCACCCGCGAAGAGATGAATATTCAGAAAGAAAAATTTGAAAAACTTTTTGGGTTGAAAAATATCTGGGGAAAAAAAACCTCGCAGTTATCCAATGGAGAGTGCCAGAAGCTGGTGCTGTCTTCAATGCTGGCGATCGGCCCGGAAGTTTTGCTGCTGGATGAGCCGACAGCATTTCTGGATCCGGAGTCACGTGCAGAGTTTTATAATTTTTTAAAGATCATTAAAGGCGAGAGGCTTTTAATTATTGTCGATCATCATCTCGAAGAGATTAAGCCACTCATTAACCGCATGATTGAAGTGGATTCAAACGGAAAAATTTCTGAGAGTTCATTAAATAAACTGAAGATTAAAAAGATTCAGTCGATTGACTTGCCGATCCTGCAGGTTGAGAAAAATTTACAAATCGACATGGAAAATGTCAGCTACACTTATCATAAAAACATTCCTCTCTTAAAAGATGTGAATGCTACTTTTTTAAGTGGTGAAGTCATTGCAATCAAGGGTGCAAATGGTGCAGGCAAAAGTACTCTGTTTAAATTGATTTCAGGAATTGTTAACCCGGACTCAGGAAAGATCGTTACAAAATTTAGTAACAAAGAATTTGTGAATAATAAAAATTTTCATAATGTTGGTTTTATTTTTCAAAATCCGGAAAACCATTTTTTCTTTGATACAATCGGTGAAGAGTTAAAGCAAAGTTTTAAAAACACCAGCATCGATATTTTAAAGGATGACCTTCTCAAAAGATTTTTTAAAGATATCGATCTCCAGAAGTCTCCTTTTCTCTTGTCGGAAGGAGAGAAAAGACGCTTATCCATTTTGATGACAGTTTTCCTGGGGAAAAGTATTTTCCTATATGATGAGCCGACATTTGGTCAGGACCAGGAATCGATCGAACAAATAACGGCCTTAATCCGTGAATTAAAAAAACACGGGCTGGTGCAAATCATGATCTCTCATGATGATTCATTAATTTATGATGTGGCCGACAGAGTGCTGGTTTTAAAAGACGGAGGATTGAATGAAATTCCTCGAACCTAAAGCAGAATTTATCCATTCCTGGTATCTGCTCATCATGAGCTGCTTCGGACTCATCTTTTTGCTTGCTTCAAGCGTGATTCCCTTAAATTTCATCATGGCAGTTTTTCTTTTATATCTTTTTAGGAAAAATGGTCTGCAAAACAGCACACTGCTTAAGCTGGGCATCTTTGCTTTCAGTTTTGCTTTTCTTTTTTTACTTTTAAATCTTCTATACCCGGGAGAAAAACTACAGGTAGGAGAGCAGATCACAATTGGTTCAATGACATTTTATAAGGCCGCTCTCTTTAATGGCCTTAAAAACTTTGCACGATTGTTTTTATTGTCCCTGGTTTCAATGAGCTCAACATATGCCATCGCTTACACCAAAGTGATTCTTTACCTGATTATCCACAAAGGACTTAAAGTCTTTATGGGATACCCTTTACTCATCGCCTTGAATTCAATTTTGCTTTTTAAAGAAGAGTTTGACCGCATCCGTTTAAGTGCACGCTTCAGAGGTCTCGGATGGTGGGATCGTTTATTTACTTTATTTCCACTTCTGGTATTTGCTATCAGGCATTCTCAACGAGGATCACTCTCATTAGTTACGAGAGGTCTTAATCCCAATAAAAGTTTTTACTTTGGTTACGAATTATCAGTTACCGACCGAAAGTGGATGCGAGGGTTTTGGTTAGGTCTGATTGTCATTGTTGTACTTGCTTATTGCATGAAATGAACATCGATAATTGATTTCAACAAAACGTTTTCATCAACCCAGATATTTCCCTGCTCACATTGTGTATTGAAAGGTGCAGGATAGATGCTGCAATCCGGACCCCATGAGTTTCTGATCAGGTACTGACATGAACTTGCACTTTTACGTCTTCCAACGATAACCGAATAATGATTTCCGATTTCATTTGGATTAGAATTCTTCACAAGAAAATTTGCATTGTAGTTTAATGACACTGGATTTTTAACATCCAGCTGTTTATCTATATCTAGAATAGAGTTGTCATGACTTTCAAGACCACTGCGCATTTTTAATTTTTTTGCAGGCTTGATTCTTTTGGCTGCACAATTTGTATCTTTCAGGTCGCTGATTTTTTCCAGCGATGTTAATTTTCTGTCCAGTAGTTTCGCCTGGATTTCACTGGCATTTAAATTTTTAAATAATGAAGAAACAATATTTACCTGACAAGCTGTCAGAGTTGAAGGCATTGTCTGGTGGATATTTTCGATCAGTCTGATGATATCCAGAGTCTCTAGGGCCTTTCCACTTTTTAAACATTCTTTAGGAACTTTGTAATTTTCAGAAGGCATATCTTCTTCAGCACAAAAACCATTCGACGAATAAGTCATGGCACCCATGTCGTTACCACCGGCAACCGATGATAAAAAATCTCCACGAGGCATCTCTGGCATTTTAATATAAAAGTTTAAAGCAAGCTCAGCAGCAGAAATTTTCTTTTCAATTTTGTATGAGAGTAGTTCAGCAGTAGCGTAGGCGAAACACCATCCTGCAGAACCCTGATTGCGAACAGCACCTAAGCTTGCACGCAAATCTACCGGTGAGCATTCCTTCGATGCTTTTTTAGAAAAATCAAACGCGAAACTTGAATGACTAAGGCATAAACTTAATACCAGTAATGTTGATTTACGCCAGTTCATAGAGTCCTCTCGGGTTTTCTTTTCATTATAAATCATGGTGATAAAGGCATGGTTTCCAGTGAAATCTTTATAGTGGCCGTACATTTTTTAGACGCTCTTTTACGGCTGGCCATCAGATTCTATTTCCGATAGACTAAATCTATGACAATAACACAATTAGAATACGTACTTGCCGTCGATAAATTCCGTCACTTTGGAAAAGCTGCCAAAGCTTGCAATGTGACCCAGCCAACCCTTAGTATGCAATTGCAGAAAGCAGAGGAAGAATTGGGAGTCGTGATTTTCGACCGCTCAAAAAATCCTATTTTGCCGACTGATGAAGGCCAGCAGATCATTACCCAGGCGAGACTGGTCCTTCGCGAGTATAAAAAGATTTTTGCTATCATTGATTCAAATAAAGGTGATGTGAGAGGGAACTTTAGACTGGGAGTTATCCCGACACTTGCGCCCTACGTGATCCCGCTTTTTGCAGGTGACTTCGTACAAAAATACCCTGATGTAAATCTTACGATTGAAGAATATAAAACAGAAGATATCATCGAACTTTTAGGCAAAGATGAAATCGACGCCGGCCTGCTGGTTACACCTATTAAGGGTGAAAACTTTATTGAACGCGTTTTATTTCACGAGCCATTTTCTGTATTCGCTTCAACTGATCATCATCTTCTGAAAAAAACAAAAATCAAAGATAAAGACCTGGATACATCCGACGTTTGGCTGCTTAACGAAGGGCACTGCTTCAGACAGCAGGTTTTAAATCTCTGCAAAGTTTCACGCGATCACGGACTTCACGACAATTTAAAATTCGAAAGCGGAAACCTTGAAACACTAAAGAACATGGTTACGAATAGCAGCGGGTATACTTTGCTCCCGCATCTTGCAGTTTTAAATCTTTCTAAAGAAGAGATGACTCACGTAAGGGATTTCCAGACGCCGGTTCCTACAAGAGAAGTTTCTCTTGTGCATAATCGCATATTCCTGAAAGAGAAAATTATCAGCGCACTCGAAGAATCAATTATCGAACACCTTCCGGACAGCTTGACGTCGATGAAGAAGAAAAATTACGAAATCATTTCGATTGATGCTTAGTTGTTGATGATGAGCTGAGCGCCTTTCATGCAGTCGATTTTACTTTGATATTTTAAGTACAGCTCAGGGCATTTTTCGCCTGTAAGAGTTTTAGCTTCACCATTCATACAATTAGCGAAGTGAGAGTAGTGCTTCCATGCATCCGAGGTCGTGGGATAAACTTTTCTAGTGTACGAATACAAAACTTCTTTTGAGTCTGTTTTGATAAGTTCTTTTTGTGGAACGCCGGATATTTCGGAAAATCTTTTTTCAAACGTTCTGTAAAAGTTCCAGCCGTACTCTTTGTACTCCAGACCCTTTAACCAGCTGTCAGATTCATTGCCGTGAAGAAAACCAATTCCTGTATTCATCTTTCCGGATACAACTTTTCCTTCTTCCCAGTCTTTCATGATCCACGCAAAATTTGTGTTTTTAACAAAATCTTCCAGCAGATAAGAATCACCGAGATCACGCAGGACAACTCTTCCGGTAGGTTTCATTTCAGAATCCAGTTCTATTAAAAAATTCTGTGCGTGTGGAGAATCGTACCAAGCTCCTGTCACTGCAAAATATTCTGCCATGGCATTGGCCAGAGGTTGCACCAGATGTTTGTCCCAGAATTTTACGACGTCATCGGAGCCGTTAAGTTTTGCAATTCGAACACCTTCATGCTCATGCATAATTGAAAATGCAGGAATATAAAAATGTGTATCGTTAGGAAGATCGTTAAGTGCACGCATGATCAT
>JACMNL010000081.1 GCA_014378525.1 Bacteriovorax sp. | reverse complement strand
TCTGCGTTCATAGAAAGAGTATTCTTTTGGCACATAGATTTTAACTTTTTTCTCTGTGCTCACACTCTTCAATTCGGCCGTAAAAGATACTGACAACTCTGGAACATAAATATTTAAAACTCTGTTCCCTGAAATTACTTTAGACAAAGATTCGTGGTGCTCCGGTTTTACATCCATTTCGATTTCGCCGTAATCTTTTCTGTAAGCTTTTATCTTTAGCTCACACTTTTCGACTACTCCACCGAAAGAATGCCAGGCATAGAATGAGAAGTTCCCTTGAACCGCATCAACAATCATTCTATCAAAATCTTTTCCTGCCTTTTGCTCTTTCATATATATCTCTATATTTCTACTTCTGCTTTTTCCTCCATAAACCTCTTTCCGGTTAGGGAAAGAGGTAGGGATTTTTTAACAGAAGATTTTTCATCTTTTTATAAGTCAGAGGGACGAATCCCTCTGATAATTTTTTTCTCTAACTAATTAGTTCAGAAGTCTTAGAGCAGAGTTTGGAATCTGGTTAGCTTGAGCTAATGTAGATACCGCTGCGTTTTTCACTACTGATGTCGAAGCAAGTGCTGCTGAAGCTTGTGCTACGTCTACGTCCTGGATCATTGATCTTGCTGAGTCCTGGTTAATCGTTTGAACTTCAAGGTTCTTGATAGTCGATTGAAGTCTTGATTGTACCGAACCTAGAGTTGCTCTTTGTCCTGAAACTTTTTCAATCGCTTTATCGATTGAAGAGATCGAACTTAGTGCATCGTCTTTGTTTGAAATACCTGTGCTTGCGATACCGATGTTTGCTGCCGAAGCATCAGACTCACCAGAGTCGAAAGTAATCTTGTTTTGTTCACCGGCGAAAGCACCAACCTGGAAATCCATCGTGCCTTTACCTTTACCGTTCAGTAACTGAGTCCCGTTAAATACTGTTGATTCAGAAATACGATCAACTTCTTTACTTAACTGTTGATATTCTTTATCAAGAAATCCTCTCTCTGTTTCTCCAACTGTATCTGAGGCAGCTTGGACCGTTAATTCACGCAGACGAGTAAGGATGTTTGAAGTTTCGTTTAATCCACCTTCTGCGGTTTGTACTAAAGACACACCGTCGTTAGCGTTTCTTGATGCTTGTCTTAAACCTTTTGTTTGCGCTTCTAAGTTAGTAGCGATCGCAAGGCCTGCGGCATCGTCTGATGCTTTTGTAATTCTCTTACCTGAAGATAGTTTTTCTAGTTGTGCATCACCCGCGCTAGATACATCTTTCAAGTTTTTCTGTACGTTCTGAGAAGCGATGTTCGTTGCAATTCTTAAACCCATGAAAGTCTCCAATGTTTAGGGAATCCCCATTCCCTTTTTGTTAATGACTGTTTTTGTCAGTCAAACAACCTATCGAATCAATCCGGTAAATACTTAAGCAAATTGCTTCGCTCGGATAAAAATAAATGAATAATTTGTGGAATTATGAAGAGTTAGATACGAAAATAATCTGATAAAAACGCTCTAAAATAAACTTATCAGGTAATAAGGCCCTTAAAAAAACCCTTCCGCCTATAGTTGCGGGGAAGCGGAAGGGTTTGGGCTTAAGTATTAGGAGAAAAATAATCATCGCTAATTATATTTGTCCTATGGAGATTACTTAATATATCAATCAAAAAAACATTAACTAATTACTCTATTCAGAGTGAGTAGTTTCTTAAAAGAGAGCGCTCAACTCAAACTATTTTCATAGGAGGAACGCTCTTCTTAAGAACTACTAGTTAATTAATCTAAGAGCAGAGTTTGGAATCGCATTAGCTTGCGCTAATGTCGATACTGCTGCATTTTTTACAACTGAACTTGATGCAAGTGTAGCTGATGATTGTGCAACGTCTACGTCCTGGATAACTGATCTAGCACTATCTTGGTTAATCGTTTGTACTTCAAGGTTTTTCACAGTCGATTGTAGTCTTGACTGGATTGAACCTAAGTTAGCTCTTTGTCCTGAAACTTTTTCAATCGCTTTATCTACATCAGCAATTGCTGAGAGAGCATCACCTTTTTCGCCAATAGAAGTTCCAGAAATTCCGATGTTCGATGCTGAAGCATCAGACTCGCCTGATTCAAATGTAATCTTGTTTTGTTCACCGGCAAATGCACCAACCTGGAAATCCATTGTGCCTTTTCCTTTACCGTTTAATAACTGAGTTCCGTTAAATACTGTTGATTCAGAAATACGATCAACTTCTTTATTCAACTGTTGATATTCTTTATCCAGGAAACCACGTTCAGTTTCACCAACTGTGTCTGAAGCGGCTTGAATAGTTAATTCACGTAAACGAGTAAGAATGTTTGTTGTTTCATTCAATCCACCTTCAGCCGTCTGAACTAGTGAGATACCGTCGTTAGCGTTTCTTGTGGCCTGTCTAAGACCTTTTGTCTGTGCCTCTAGGTTGGTAGAGATTGCCAGACCAGCAGCATCGTCAGATGCCTTTGTGATTCTTTTACCTGAAGATAGTTTTTCCAACTCGGCATTACCGACGTTCGATACCTCTTTCAAGTTTTTCTGTACATTCTGTGAAGCGATGTTAGTCGCGATTCTTAAGCCCATGAGTAACTCCTAATAAAGAAGAAGGCCCCCGCCCTCTTGGTTAATTACCTGACTGTTATTGTCAGATGAAAGACAGATCGGATTACTCGGGTAAAAACTTAAGTTATTTTGTCGGGTATTTAAACAATGTCCATTCTTTTTAATGACTTAGTTATATTCTGAAAAATAGAATGAGGTTCTTTAGATTATACAATTCATGATTGTTTGCTTACTCCCGTGACGGGCCAGCTTAATTGCCTGCTCAAATTCTGTTTCAAAATCTTCACATGTAGAAACCAGATTCCCTACACCGTTAAAGGTTTTTGCAATTTCTTCAAATTTCAGGGAAGGTGTCAGATTTAAAAATGGAAGTTTTGTATTATTAGCGCGTTCCGGCTTCTGAAGCAGATCCTTAACATTCTTAGCTATTGAATGCATTCCGCCATTGTTTAAAATAATCGTAATCATTTTAAGCTCTAATGCATTAGCACACCAATGATAGGCCAGAGGATTTCCAAAATAATAAGCTCCATCACCTATAACGTTTATTATTATTTTATCTTTTTTTACAAGCCCAAGTCCAAGTCCTGCCCCCATGGCCCAGCCCAAACCCGATGCAGATCCAGTCCGAAAATATGTGCCTGAATATTTAAAAGGAATTTCTTCTATTGGTAATGACAGCTCATTTAATAAAATCATTTCTTCAGTTAAATATTTACCAATAATTGATGCAATTTTTTCTTTTGAAAATTTGTGTGAATCATTATCTTTTTCATCTAGCTTTTTTGATTTTAGATTTTTTAATTTTTGGATCCAAAGCAAGCGCTCTGTTGAACGACTTTCAATCAGATACTCAATTATCTGTTCAAGCGCCAATGCAGGATTTGAACGAATTAAATGGTGAGCAGGGAAGCTTCTAATTGGAATGGATTTAAATAAAGGGTCAACGCCAATATGAACAACGATTGCATCTTTATTGATTGAAGAATTTTTGGGAATCCATGGGACATCCATATCCAGATTAATAATCAGATCGCTTTCAGCAAGGCAATCGTTCAGATTATGGCCCATATGCATTGGATGCTCTGTACTCATGTTCATATAGTTAGCATCGGGCATAATTGCTGGAATATTTCCGGTCTTGCAAAAATTTGCAAATGCAGAATAGCCATCAAGGGTTTCGCCGATTGTTTTTGAAAGGATGACTGGTCTCTTGGAATTATTAATTAAGTTTGCGATCTCAATCAATTTCTTTTTCTCTGATGCCAACCTTGTCGGGACAACGTTTGAAATATTTACCGGCAGTGAATCCACTTCCTCAAGCATGATCTCCCTTGGTAAAACCAGATAAACCGGACCTCTTGGTTCTTCCATCGCAATCGCATAAGCACGATTCAAAACATCAGACAGCATAGATGCATCTCGAAGTTCATAATCCCATTTCACATACTCGCGGATTGAGCTGGCCTGATCAAAAGATTCTTGTGCCCAGTGAATAAACAAATCGCGGCAGCCAAAACGATCATTCTCCGTGGTCGCGGTCCGGCCAGCTATGAAAATAAGTGGAATGCACATACGATGAGCATTCATAATTGCGGCCGCTGCATTCAATGTTCCGATAGTGTTATGGACCATCACTGCTGCGGGTTTTGAATTTGCGAGGTATGTTCCATAGGCCATATTCACTGCAAGATATTCATGTGGCACAGTGACTGGAAGGATGCCTGAGCTTGAATCTAATTCGTCGAATCTTTCAATGATAGGAGCGAATTCTGTTCCGGGTGTTCCAAAAAAAAACTCAATTCCTAATTTATTTAAGATATCGACTAATTGTTCTCCAACTCTCTTTTTACTCATTGAAATATTCATTGATTTTTTCTAATTTTATAACTTCTGCAAAATAAGCATGAAAAACATCCAGACAGTAACGATGTAACTTGGGATCAATCCCTGCCGTTGCATCTTCAATTACCAGCATTTCATAATCACGTGCATAGGCATCACGGATAGTATGAGCAATACAAAACTCAGTATTACAACCAGCGATTATTAAATTTTTTATTCCGAGCATCCTCAGCTTAGTGGGCAAGTTGGTATCAAAAAATAAAGTGGCACGGTGCTTTTCAATGATGTGATCGCTTTCATCCTGCATCTTTAAAAATGGTGCATAAATTTCTGTTTCAAACGATCCCCGAAGACATGGTAAAAACTTTTGTTTTTCAGCATGGGATCTTAAAATTCTATTTTTCCTGTTAACGTCTTCAGGAAAATGAATTTGCTTGGACCAAAAAACCGGGATGTTTTTGCTTCGTGCGAAGTCAATGAGCTTTTCGACTACGGGAATAGTTTGTTGTCGGTCCCTAACTCCGACATTTTTTCCCATCTCACTGTCAACATGATAGAAGCCATTTTGAAGGTCGATTAATAGAAGTGCTGTTTTATTTAATTCTAATTTCATAATTTACTCAAAATATTTGTTGGTCCACATTGTGTCTTCAACTTCGCCATTAGGTAATTTTCTTTGTTCACGGAAAAGATTAATTTTAGAAATCAGTGAAGCATCGCTGATTGAATGTAAGAAGCATGGCTCTGTTGCGGAGCTATTCTCATGCTTATGCCACATCCAGCTGGGTACAACGATCACATCATGCGGCCCCCATTCATAAACCTTATCATCGACATAAATTTTTCCATGCCCCTCAACTCCCACATATATTGTCTGAGTAGTATGACGGTGCTCCAGCGTTTTTTCATTGGGTGGAAGCATTTGTGTGAACACGGCCATCGTGGGTCCGATCGCCCCCTGGTTTTCTGAATTTGTGAACTCCAGCATAACTCCGTCGTAGGGATTTTTTTTATCAAGAGAATTCATTAAAATTTCACGAACTTCTTTAAATCGAAGGTGATTGAAATATTCGGACTGTCGGACTTGCTTTTCTCCACACACGCGAAGATCAGAACGTCTCACAATTTTATCATCATAGTTTTTCACATCATAAGGAGCTGCTAGAACATCCTTAGATCCTGAAACACTCCAATAATCAAACTCCCATTTTGAAACGCCTAGATATTGTAAAAGAGGAATATCCAGTACATCTAAAAACAATAAATCTGCATTTGATTTATTTCCGTGATTATGCCAGGCAAATTGTCCTGTAAAAATAATGTCACCTGCTTCAAAATCGACATTCTCATTACCAACCGTTGTCCAGCCTTTACCTTCAAAAATAAACCTGACCGCACATGGAGTATGACGATGACTTGGAGTTCCTTCTCCTGGACGGATATATTGAAAGTCTGCAAAAAAAGAAGTGGTGATTGCGTACTGATTTTCAAGACCAGGGTTGGTAAGAGCTATCACTCGACGGTCATAATTTATCTTTCCATGACCCAGGCCTACAAGCTCACCTGATTCTTTGATAATTTCACCAAGAACTTCCCATTTCCAATGATAAGGAAGTACGTTGTTTTTAGGTTCCGTTGGCCAATAAGGGCGAGGCTTTAATTTCTCTTCATCGTAAGAGTAACCTTCAGCTAAATTGTGACTTCGTAATTTCTGATGAAATTTTAATCTGCTTTCGTTATTGGCAAATACTTTGTCATCCTCTACCTTAACCATCGAAACTCCTATAACTCAAATTTCTTATTTAACGTTGTCAGGAACTCTCTGAAAAATATTTCATCAAGAAAAGGAGTGACTGCTTCAATTGAACTAATCAGGTTAACGCCTGAAATGTCCCATGAATTTAGTGACAGAACTTTTTTATCAAAATCCAGACCATAACAAATTTCTTCCAGTGTTCCACGCCCACCATTGAGGGCAATTAAAATGTCTGCGGCCTGAGCGATCAAGTAATTCCTGGCTATCCCAATACCGCTTGGTAAAACAATTTGAATGTGTGGGTTTGCATGCTCTTTACTAGTTCCTGGTAAAATACCAAGGGTCTCTCCAAATTTTTGTCTGGCCCCTTCAGCTGCTTTAGACATAACACCGGACAGGCCGCCAGTTAATGTCACAAATCCATAAGAGGCAATGACTCTTCCGGCCTCCAGAGCTTGTTCCTGCACTTCGCTGGTAAATCTATCGCTGTCTTCTTTACAGCCGATAACTCCGCAAATAATCTTTTGACTTAAAAAATACTGGGCAATGACTTTTTTGGGAATGAGATTCAAATCAAGTTTTTGTTTTCCAGATTTTATTTTAGAAAATTTCATTGAATAGAAAATGTCTTGTTTTCTTCCAAGATAAAAATAATTTTTCGAGATTTTTTCACTGTGATTTATCGTGTACAACAAATCCATCGCTTCGACTGCGACACTATCAAGATAGACATTATTTTCATCAAACTCAATGTGCAAGCAATGATGAATGTACTGCATGTTAAAGAACTCCTAAATGTTGACCAAGAGCTGGTGATACTATTTCGTCGTTTTCAACAACGACCTCACCACCCACAATTGTTTTTACAACTGCGCCTTTAGCTTTCTTTCCTTCCCACAATGAATAATTATTGTGACCTTTATAGCGATGAATACCTAAAGTGATTTCTTTGTTTAAATCAACCAATACTAAATCGGCATCAAGCCCTTCTTTAATTGCTCCCTTGCGTGCAGCAATACCAAAGTGGCGTGCCGGAAGCTCAGAGGTTACCTTTACCAGGTCGGGTAGAGTAATGCGGTCCTGGTGATAACCTTCATTCAGAAGCAGGGACATACTGTCTGGCGTTTGGATATTGAGTCCGGGACGTGCATCCCAAAACTTTTGCCCATCTTTATATTTAGATGTGTACGGAATTGAATCAGTTCCTATTGCAGTAACGATCCCTTCGCGAATAGCCTTCCATAAAACTTCTTGATCAGACTTATAGCGAATCGGTGGTTGAATTTTTGCGTAAATCCCCACGCCTTTTGCTACTAAATCATGAGCGGTCGTTGATAAAAAACCAACACACGTTTCTGCAACAATCGGATACCCGTCATTTTGTAATGTGCGGATAAAATTAATGGTATGAGCTTTTGAAATATGAACAATATATAGCGGAAGATTAAATTGTTTTGCAATAACTCCATATTGATAAACTTGAACACTCTCCGACCATTCGGGACTGTGTTCTGCCCAGTCAATTAATGATTCTTTGTTAGCTTCTTTAAATCGATCCGCAAGCATGAATCTGACAGTAGGCTCTTCAGCATGAATCATCATCAGTGGTTTTGTAGGTAGAGCAACTGCTTCTTCAACACATTTATAAAAAAGTGCCGGTGGAATTCCATCTACGCCCATTCCCATTTTTTCAGCAAGACACCCGCAGTAGCCGGTATAGAATTTAAACGAAGTGCAACCTTCATTGTAAGCAGCTTTAATCTGATCTGCATGATGATCTTGTGTCACAACACAGGTAATTTTAAAATTTGTATGAGAATTACCAGTGGCGACCTTAACAGTTTTTCTATAACTTTCATCCAGCGAATCTGGCGACAATACCGTTGTCGTAGCTATTGTTGTTACACCGCCTAAAAGACAATCTTGTGTATCTTTTTTAAAGCTCTCTTCCATATATTCATAAGAACGGGAATCGCCGCTGCCAAGATGGCAATGTGGATCTATCATTCCTGGAAACAAGTGCAGGCCTTCTGCATTGATCACTCGTTTAGAATTTTGTGATATTTCAGAATCACGCTTTACTGCTACAATCTTTTTATCTTTGATTCCGACTGAATGGCCTTCTAAAATGCCTGTAGATAAAACAACGCTCGCATTTTTTATTAGTAAATCAAACACTGATGACTCCATTATTCCAAAAGTTTTTCTATAAAAGCCTTGGTAATTTCTTCTTTTATAATTCGAGGATCATTTAAAGAAACACCAGACAGGACAAGTGCATTTATTCTTTCGGCCGATGCCTCTGATGCAATCTTTTTTACGGATGCGATATTTATTCCATTATTTTGGCTTGCTTCATTTAAGGCAACCCATGCTTGAACTGGACCGTGAAGATGTATCGTACAACCTTGAACCGACTGACGTAGTCTTGCTGCGAGTTCTTTTTCAAGACTCATACCGCTCCAAAAACAGGCCGCTTACCGTAAGCAGTCGCCAGAAACTCTCGACGGAATGGATCTTCTTTTAAACATCCTCTAAAGCCCTGAACTGTTACAATTTCCTGTGCAGGTGCATTTGATTTACAAATCAGACATGTGTGTGTTGATTGAAGAATCAATGCCAGGCCTTTTGGCTGCAATACACTTTCCACAACATCAAGAGCATGTTTGAGGAGTCTTTCATTTAATTGCGGCTGACGGGCAAGGTAGTTCAGCCCTTTTTTAATTTTTGAATATCCTGTAATTTTTTCGTCAGGAACATAAGCAAAATGTGCAATCCCAAGTGCTGGCGCTAAATGGTGTTCGCATAAACTTACATAGTGACAATCTGTAACAACAATTAAATCATCCATTAATTTTGTGCCGTCAGTATCTAAATTAGGAAAGCACTTCCATGGAATTTCAATGTCACAAAAAGGAGCATTTATTATATCCTGATACATCTCAGCTACTCTTCTCGGAGTATTATCCATCACTTCTTGTTTGTGACTTTGTCCCAAACCTAAAAGTATTTTCCTTACACCATCTTCAATCTGCTCTAACGAAACTGGCTTTGGCGGTAATAATTTTCCTGTTGG
Source organism: Bacteriovorax sp. (assembly GCA_014378525.1). Lineage (GTDB taxonomy): Bacteria > Bdellovibrionota > Bacteriovoracia > Bacteriovoracales > Bacteriovoracaceae > Bacteriovorax. The sequence continues at coordinate 22,349 of JACMNL010000081.1, read as the reverse complement.
AAATAATTTCTCTTCATTCGTACTCATAACTTCACCTTTTTTTACAAACTATTTTTTAATAATTATTTTTAATGCTTCTATATCTATTATTAATTCACCATCGGGAATCTCTTTGATAATTCCATCTTTTTTAAAATCAGATAAAAGCCTTACAACATTTTCTGTAGAGGCAGGAACAAGAGAAGCCAGTTCTTTGCGATTCAATCTCAATTTTAATTGTACTTTTCCATCCTGCTTATTTGTTCCGTATTCTTCTGATAATTGTAATAAAATATCTGCCAGTCGCTCACGAACATTGAATTTATGAAAAGTATGGGCCTTATTATCCGACAGACTCATATCGATAGATAATTTTCTCAATAAAACGAGGGCCAGCTTAGGTGATAATTCTATTAATTCAAAAATTGTTTTTTTAGATATTTTACAAACATGGCCATCTTCAAGTGCTCTGGAATTTCCAAGGTAAGTTTCGCGGTGAAAAATACTTCTATGCCCTACGGTGTCTCCGGGCCCGGCCACTCTAATAACTGTTTCCTTATCTGTTCCATCTTTCTTTTGAGTAACCTTGCAAACACTATCCATCAGGCAGTAGATATAATCGGCCGATTCATTATCTTTAAAAATGTAATTTCCATTTACAATTTTCAAGATACTTTTCTCGTTCTCCAGTTTTGTTATTAAATCCTGCGATAGAGTTGTGAAAATACTTTTTGAGTATGCAGGACAATTTTTGCAATTCATTGTTGATATCTTCTTAAATATGTACCTAAATTATTATTGATAAGATTATGCAACAACACAAAATGATAAAAATCAAACGCTCTGCGTGGTTGCGCTCGAGAAATAGAGTTAAACGCAAAAAAAAGGCTTCCCGGAGGAAGCCTTCTTTTAAAAGAATTTTGTTTTTTACAAATTATCCAATCAATTTCATAGCAGCTGAACCAGAACTATTTGCTTGAGAAAGAACTGATGTTGAAGCAGCAGACAGAATATTGTTTTTAGCAAGTTCTGCTGACTCTGCAGCTACGTCAGTATCTCTGATTCGAGAGTTTGCAGCAGCTAAGTTTTCTGTTCTTGTTTCCAAGTTAGAAATCGTAGACTGCAGTCTGTTTTGTAGAGCACCTAGTGATGCGCGGTTACCGTTGACTCCGTTAATCGCACTATCAATTTTTTCTAAGTTCTCTTGAGCACTCGCTTTCGTTTGTACTCCCAGACCCTCAATTCCAAGGTCCGCAGCTTTTACGCTCGAATCTTGCGGCTTGTATGATAAACGATCGTTTTTATCGTCGTTCATAATACCTACCTGGAAATCTAGCTTATCACCTTTACCACTTAACAGATCTTTTCCGTTAAACTGAGTAGAAGTTGCAATTCTATCTACCTCTTGAGTAAGGTTTTGGAATTCTAGATCGGCAAATTTTCTTTCTGAATCACCAACAGTGTCTGATGCTGTTTGTACCGATAGTTCTCTTAATCTAATTAAGATGTTCGATACTTCATTCATCCCACCTTCTGCTGTTTGGATCATCGAGATACCATCTCCAGCGTTTCTTGTAGCTTGTTGTGAACCACGGATGTTAGCTTTTAACTTTTCCGAGATTGCTAAACCAGCTGCATCGTCACCAGCTTTATTAATTCTAGAACCCGATGATAACTTCGAAAGTGAGTCTGACTTTGCAGCCTCAACTTTCGACATTGCGTTTTGTGCTCTTAATGATTGTGTGTTTGTAGCAATTCTTAATCCCATATTAGTCCCCTAGATTCATACCTTCCTCCTTAAAATTTAAGACTCAAACAACCTTGTTGGAATCTTTGTTATGTCTGCAAAAGTCCCATCCTTTGCATGCATTTAATATCGGAGTAAAAAAAACTTACTAAAGTACTTTCTTTAGAAAAAAGTCAATTGTTTCCATTATTTACACTGATAGATTTAGTCGGGTATTGATCAACTTTGAATGAATTTATAGGTTTGAATAAAACACAATCTTGAGTAATTTTGTTTTTATTTTTTTCCCTGAACAGCTTTGATCAGATTGCTGGTTGAATAACCGTTTTTGAACATTAGTGATTTAGTTTCACCACCAATACTTGCTACATAATCACTTCCAATAATTTGTTCAGGCTTCCAGTCTCCACCTTTTACTAATACTTTTGGTCCTATGAGTTTAATAATTTCTAGTGGAGTTTCCTCAGTGAAAACCTGAACGCAATCGACAGCTTTTAAATTTAAAAGCATTGATGCTCTATCGTTTTCATTATTAATCGGACGATCAGGCCCTTTAATTTTTGAAACACTTTCATCTGAATTGATGGCAACTACCAGGAGATCACCCTGTGCTCTGGCTTCGTTTAAATATTCAACGTGACCGAGGTGAAGAATGTCGAAACATCCATTGGTAAAAACGATTTTTTTACCTTTATTTTTTTCCAGAAATTCTTTAGTAGATTCTGAAAGCTCTTCCATTTTATTTTACCACTTTGGTATCAGACAGACGTCCCTGAAAATCAAGAAGCATCGGAAGGAATAAAGCGACACCAGAAAAAAGCGAGATTATTGCACGTGTAAAAGTATGTTTTACACTTACAGATCCACCGTCAGTTTTTACTAAACGAATAGCGAAGATTGTTTTTCCGGGAGAAGCACTTAAATCTAAAATCGTAAAATAAAGAAGGTAATAGATAGAGAAGATTGCGGCCGAGAATAACATTAAGTCCTGTGGAGAAATTAGTCGTGAATACATTTTAAAATCGATGCCTGAAGCGAAAACCAAAAGTGTACCGGTTAAGGCCACAAAACTTGCGATCACAAGAACGTCGATGATCCATGCAAATAACTGAGCTGTCTGAGGTGCTATTTTAAGATCTGATTTTTTTGAAGCTTTCTTTTCAACTTTTTCTATTTTTTGTTCAAACAAATTTGTTTCTTCAGCTGGTGCCTGAGCTTTTCCGTAGAAAGCCTCAAGTCCGCTTGGAAGCTGGTTGCCCATAACTTGTTTAGCATTGTTGTTTGTATTCGCCTGGCCGATTGTAGAAGCGGGCATTGTGCTTAAAGAAGCAGTCAACGGAGATTTAGGTGAACCAAAAGGTTTAATTTCTTTCGGGCTTGGTTTAAAAGAAGGACGTTTTGTGTCCTGGTGAAATCCCAGGCCTTTCGTCATTGGCTTAAATGTATCTTCATTAATTTGAAATTCATCCAGATCAATCTGAATTGGTTTTGTTATTTTCGAATTTAATGACGAAGATGAATTAGGTTCATTATTCATATTCTACCTTTTTTGTTTGAGCTTCTTAGTAAGAATCCCACAAACAATTCAAAGCATCAATGAGTTTTTGCACTGACAGAGGAAGATAATAAAAACCCGATTGCTGCTGATACCGCTGTAGGTGCGCGCAAAATTGGTGTCGGCAGGTGAATTTCCTGGGTCTTTGGATATTTTACGATTGCTGCGATTTCCTCAGCGGAAAATCCGCCCTCAGGGCCTATTAGAATTGTTTTTTTCGCTGTGATTTCATTGTCTGTTGGCTTCTCGCTGATTTTCGAATTGAAAAAAGCAATTGTACCTGTATGCATACTTAAAAAATCATAAAGAATTTGTTCAGAATGAATTTTTGGCAGGAAAGGATTGTTGGATTGAACCAGCGCACTTTCCAGAATTCTCTGTACGCGCTCACTTGGTGCGTATTCGTATTGCGAGTAATCTGAAGTCAGAGGATAGATTTCCGTCACTCCAAGCTCTACGGCCATTTTTAAAATATCTTCGAAAGCTTCTTTTTTAGGCATTGCGATCGCAAGACTTAATTCATGTAATGGCGTGCATTCCTCAGCTTCTGTGATTTTTATATCGATACTTTTTTTCGAAAAGGCCTGGATGATTCCCAGAAGTCTTTGTCCTTTACCATTTAACAAAAGAATTTTTTCATTCTCTCTGACTCTCGCCACAGTTAAGTGGTGAACGGAATCACCTGTAACCTGAACCAGGTCATCAACTTTTTGTTCTTCAAACGGATAAAAAATAGCTCTCAAGAAATATCCTTGAATAAAATGGCACTCCAGTCGCCTTTTGTTGCAACAGAAATTTTTTCCATGTGAGAATAATTTTTAATAATATTATCAACCTGATGATTAAGAATTCCTGAAACGATCAGGTGTCCGCCCTTTTTAATTGAATCAACTATCACTGGTTTTTCACTGATAAGAACGTGTTCTAATATATTTGCAAAAACCAAATCGTATTTTTTCGGCTGGTATCTGTCGCGAATGATAAGTTCTGTTCCGTGAAGATTTTCACCTTCAAAGTTTAACACTAAATTTTGTGTACAGTTTTGCATTGCACTTCTGTCGATATCGCAAAAATGAGTCTGAAGATGTTTAGTCTTCATCGCAGCAATTCCTAAAATTCCGGAACCACATCCAAAATCAAGACAGGTATTGGTACTATTTAGCTGATTTTGAATCTGATCAAAAAGAACCAGGCATAAAAAAGTTGTTTCATGAGTTCCCGTTCCAAATCCCATTCCAGGATAAATATAAACCTGGGTCTTTGATTTATTTACGTGAGTTAAGGCCATCCACTCCGGAATGATTTCTAAGTTTTCTGAAACGAAAATTGGATTATAGAATTTTTTCCATTCTGCATTCCAGTCTTCAAAATCTTTCTGAGCTGTATAAAGTGAAAGTTCAGGGTAGTTTTCTTTAACAAAAAAAACAAATTCTGCAGAATTGTTTTCAAAGTCACCTTCGTAAAAAAAATATTTGTATGTGAAGTTATCCTGATCGATTGTTGCAGCCTGAACTTCATCGATTAATGATTCCGGAACATCTCCTCCGGAATAAGCGCGCTCACCAAGGATTTCATCAACACGGGCCTCTTCAAGTGAGAACTCTTCAACACCATCGCATCCGAAATCTTCAACTGCATATGCATTAATAATAGGAGCGACCTCAACAGAGTATCGTGTGAACCCAAGAAGAACGAAATTAAATTTTTTGTCAGTCATTTTATTTGTCACAATTTTTCTCTAAAGTCTTAAGAGGATAAAAACTTCCCGATGATTCCAGCTTAATATCAGATAAACAACTTCTGCCTATCCAGATAATATTCGGGTGCCATAAATTTATGTAAGCGTAGTCGGAATTAACCATTTGTAGGGCACGTTTGTAAAGAGCTGTCCTCTTAACAGGATCAGTTTCAACAGTGGCCTGATCTAGAACTGCATCAAGCGCTGGATTATTGTATCCCGTTCTGTTTCCGCCTTTAGGTGGAGTATTTGTCGAGTGAAAAACGTACTTTAATATATCTGGTCCAGTGAAGCCAACCCATTGTCCGACAACGATATCAAACTTCCCTGCCTTGAATGCGGCCATATATGTTCCCCATTCCTGGATACTCACGTTGACGATCATTCCTTCTTTTTCAAAAAAATGCTGTAGTACTTCTACAACTTCGATACTTGCTTTGTTGTTACTGACTTTCCAGTCAATCTCCATTTGTTTGCCGTTTTTTTCCAGCACACCTTTTTTATTTTTCTTCCATCCCGCTTCTGTCAGAAGTTTTCTTGCAGCTTCCACGTTGTATTTTTCGATGGGATCATTTTTATCGTACATTTCGCCGAAAGCAGGTGAGAAGAGTCCGTTTGAAAGTACTGCTGTATTTTTTAATTTGTATTCAAGCAGGTCTTCACGTGGAATTAATAATGAAAAAGCTTTTCTCACTCTCAGGTCACTGAATAGTTCGCGCTTGTGATTAATTCCCATGAACTGATAATTTGCGCTTGGAATATTCCAGACCTTAATTCCCTTTTGCGACTTCATCCAGAAAATTTTTCTCGGCGACATATTCGCCACTGAAAGATCGATTTCTTTATTGATCAGTTTAAGTGCAAGTGTTGTTTCATCTTTAACAACTTTAAAGGCAAGAACTGGTTTTCCCGGCTTTCTCGGTTCCACGATAATTTCCAGAGGCAGGATATCTTTTAAAACATATTCACCGCAACCAATGACATCCATTGGTTCAATCATTTCTTTATTCGGGTTTTTCAGTTTTACGATTTTAAGCAGACCAAGATTTGAAACATTTTCCAGTGAAAAACTGTTATAGATGAATTCGACTGTGTAATCATCGATAACATTTACTTTTTCGATGGCCTCAAAAGTTCCGATAAATGTAGATTTGATTTTTTCATCTCTGGCAAAATACCAGAATGATTTTTTAACATCTTCAGCTGTAACTTTTGATCCGTCAGAAAACGTCAGGTCTTTTTTTAGTTTGAAAGTTACAATTTGTTTTCCACCGGCCATTTTGTCAGTGAATGTTTCGCAGGCAATGCAAACAAACTGCATTGAATCGTTAAAATCAACCAGGCTTGAGTGAATCAGGCGATTAATATTCTGTGAATTGGCATCTGTTGAATAAAAAGGCGTCATACTGTTGGGTGCAGCAGAGATGGCGATATTAATTTTTTCGGCCGAAAAAAGAATACTGGTAAACATTAAACTAATTAGCATGACGAACGCTTGAATCAACTTCATTAACCTTCTTCCTTCTTTCTTTTATTACCACTTTAATCTATCATTTTATCTATAAAATACCAATTGAGGAGACATTCTCGTGCATATCATTTCTATTTGTGGAGGATCGGGATCAGGAAAGACAACATTTGCTGATAAAATCAGAAAAAGTGTCGATCAGGATGTATCGGTTCTGCATATGGATTCATATTATCTTCACAAGCTTCCAAAAGATCTTTGCACAGTTTCAGGAAAACCAAACTTTGACCATCCTGATGCTTTCGATTGGGATTTATTGCAAGCTCATCTTGAAGATTTAAAGGCCGGCAAAACAATCAAAAGCCCGCGCTACGATTTTAAAACCAACAGACGACTTGATACAACGACGACAATTAAAGCTTCGAAAGTTATTTTGTTCGAAGGAATTTTCACTCTCTATCATGAAGACATCAGAAAATTGTGTGACATCACTGCATTCCTCCATGTCGAAGCTGATATCCGTTTCATCAGACGACTTCACAGAGACGTTGAAGAAAGAGGACGATCTCTTGATTCAGTCATCACACAATATTACGAGACAGTAAGACCGATGTATCAAAAGTATCTCGATCCACAACGACAGTTTGCCGACTTTATCGTCGGTGAAGAAACGGATATCGCGGCCAGCATTCTTGCAGCGAAAGTGAATCAATTGATTCACGCTAAGCCTTTAAAGGTAAAAGCTAAAGCGAAGACGACGAAAAAGAAAAAAGGAAAAAAATGAGCAAACCATTGATCAAAGTAAGGCCTGTCGGCGGTGTCGGTCAGATTGGATCAAACATGACGTTGATCCAGGGAGACAACGACACGATTTTGATTGATGCCGGTATCCTTTTTCCCTATGAAGATTTTTTTGATATCGATTATCTGATTCCAGACATGAGTCAGATTCCCGAGCCGTCTCATCTTGTGATCACTCACGGTCACGAAGATCATATTGGTGCTGTTCTACACGTTGTAAAAAAATTCCCGAAAATAAAAGTTTTAGCTTCGCCATTTACTGCCGGTCTTATCCGCAAGAAACTGGACTTCGCTCATCATCAGCATCAAATTGTGGAATACAGACATTTTGATCAACTTGGGTTTAAGGATTTTACGATTGATCCTATTCATGTGAATCACTCGATTCCTGAAACCGTTGGTCTGTTAATTAAAGATACTAAAGAACAAATCGGGATCTTTTTCATTTCGGATTTTAAAATAGATTTTAAAACGATTTATGAAAGACCGTTCGACTTTGATAAACTGATTAAGCATACAAAAGACTTAAAAAGAAAAATCCTGTTATGTGACAGTACGAACATCACAAGCAGCACGAAGGAAACTCCATCGGAGCAGGATTTGATTCCTGTTCTGGATGGAATTTTCGAAGAAGCTAAAAATAGAATTTTCATTACTTGTTTCTCATCGAACATTCACCGTCTGATGACTTTTATTAATCTTTGCAAGAAACATAATAAAAAGCTGGTTCCACACGGCCGCTCAATGATTAGTTATTTAAATACGGCCAATGAGCTGGGAATGATTCCGGATTTTCCTTCTGTTGTAAGACAAGCTGATACAATGACTGGCAAAGAAGACAACGTTGTTGTTTTACTTTCGGGATGTCAGGGTGATTTCAGAGGAACTTTCAGAAGATTTTGTGTTGGTGAAGACTCTCAGTTTAAACCACGCCCAGATGACACTGTTGTATTAAGTTCAAAAGCAATTCCTGGAAATGAAAAAAAGATTTCACTTCTTATTAATCGTCTTTCTGAAGTCGGATGCCATGTTATTACGGCACAGGATAAGTTGATTCACGTTTCAGGACATCCAGGAAGAAAAGATTTGCAGATGCTTTATGAAAAGTATCAGCCGACTGACATTGTGCCGATTCACGGCGAAAGTTATTTTATCCGTGAACACATTGAATTTGCCAATGAAGTATTCCCGAAAGCGACTGCTCATTATTTCCATAACAATGATTCACTTGTAATTCATCAAGACATGACAATCGATGTTGTCGACGGGCCGGATATCGACCCGATCATCATTCACGGGAAAGGAATTATTCTGGAAAAAGAAAAAATCAGCGAGAGAAGAAAACTGGCATGCAATGGCTCAGTGTTTTTATCGCTAAAACTTTCTTCAACAAGAGCAAAAGTTGAAAAATACACTTTTCACACAATGGGGCTTCCAACATTAATTACGCTTAACGAAGATAAGTTTAAGAGATTTCTGGATGGATACTTTATCCAGATTAATTTTAAGGATGAAGAAAAGACAAATGAAGAACTGCGAGTGGCAATTCGTCGCTACTTCGATCAGATCTTAGGTTATAAACCAATGACAACTGTTCACATACTATGAATAATTTTTTACACGAAAACCTTTTCGCGATAATCCTTTTTTTATTGATGATCATTCTTCTGTTGATTGGCCTGATCGGCGTTGTCATCATCAAACTGCTTCTGAATCCTAAAAGTCAGACAAATTCTTCTGCTCCGGCAGTAAAAGAAGAAGCTCCATTAATCATACCGACGGTTGAGACTGCAAAAAAATTGAGAAAGCTTGCAGACGAAACAGTTGTTGAAAAATTTTTCTGTGAAAATCATCCGGACACACCATCAGTTGGTGCGTGCCTGATTTGCGAAGATGTCTTCTGCGAAAAATGTTTAATCGAACACGACAGTCTCTATTTCTGTAAAGAACACTTCAGGGTCTTCGCCAACAATAAGTGGAAGCAGATTACAGACGTTAAAACGACTCCCAATACTCCGGACGACGGATTGTTCATCTATCATTTCAAACGCCACATCTGGCGTGACAATGAAACACCAAGCTTTGTCCTGACTCATTATAAAATTAATATCGAAGAAGATTTCATTGAATCGTTTATACAGTTAAATGTGATTGAAAAAGATGCGGATAGATTGAGTGATGAGATCGAAAAATACAAGGCCCGCTAGGTTTTGCGGGCCCTGAGTTTTATTATAGGTCGAAGTTCTTGCTGATTTCTCTGTTCGCTGGTCTTTGCTCTTGAGATTTTTCTTCTTTACGTAAGTAAGAAGGAGTGTCGAACTCATCTTCATCAAAATTAATGAATCCAAGTTTTTCAGCAATTGATTTTGCTCTTCCATTTTGTCCTTCGTTTACTGGCGAAGAATTAGTTGGAGAAACATTTCCTGTTGGCTGCCCTGGACGAGCACCTGTGTTTTCGTAACGGTTAGCTGCATCTCTGATTTGCTGAATTAATCTCGACGGTGGCTGCTGAGCAGCTGGTTGTTGAGATTGTGCTGATGAAGAAGCTGCAGAGAGAGACTCTTCTTCGTTCGAAGCTGAGTTTTGATATGCATTTCTATCAGACATAAATCTGTCGAAGTCTGATCTTTCTTCAGCGTTACCGTGGAATGAAGTTGCTTCTTCTCTCGTTGCGTGAACTTCTCTTACAATTTCAACTGGAGCAACTGGTGCTGCTTGTTGAACAGGAGCTTCGTATACAGGAGCTTGTGGAACAGGAGCAGAGTATTGCGGCTGTTGAACTGGTGCCTGGTATTGTTGCTGCTGAACAGGCGCTTGAGGGGCCGCTTGTTGTGGAGCAGAGAAAGATTGTGCTGATTGCGTAGAAGATGATTGAGATTGAGAGTAGTTCGATCCAAGATTCTGGTGAGCTTTAATTTGCCCGCCAAGACCAGTAGCGATTACTGTAACCTTAATTTCGTCACCAGCGTTGTTATCGATAACTGTTCCGAAAATGATTTCAGCATTTTCATCAGCAGCTTCCATAATTAATGTAACAGCTTCATTTGTTTCATGCATAGAAAGTGTGTCACTTCCAGTGATGTTGATGATGATACCTGTTGCACCGTTGATTGAAATATCTTCAAGTAGAGGTGAGCTGATCGCTTCAGTTGCAGCTTTAATTGCGCGCCCCGGGCCTGATGCCATACCTGTTCCCATTAGAGCAAGACCTTTGTTTGCCATAACAGTTGAAACGTCTGCGAAGTCGGCGTTGATGTGACCAGTGTTATTGATCAGATCAGAAATACCACGAACTGCGTTTAATAAAACTTCGTCAGCTTTTTTAAATGTATCAACCAGAGATAAATTTTCTCCAGCTAAGTATAGAAGTCTTTGGTTTGGAATCGTGATAAGTGAATCTACACTTTCTTCAAGATTTCTAATCCCTTCTTCAGCTTGCTTAAATCTTTTTTTACCTTCGAATACGAATGGTTTTGTTACAACTCCAACAGTAAGAGCACCAAGCTCTCTTGCTAGTTTTGCGATAACTGGAGCAGCTCCAGTACCTGTACCACCCCCCATACCTGCAGTGATGAAAACCATGTCTGCACCTTTCAATACTTCAGAAATTTTTTCATAATCTTCAAGCGCAGCTTTTTTCCCGATTTCCGGATTTGCTCCAGCTCCAAGACCTTTTGTTACAGCTCCACCTAACTGAATTTTTGTTTCAGCAAGTGAAATGCTTAAAGCTTGTGCATCAGTGTTAGCAACAATATATTCTACGCCAGAAAGACCCGAGCGGATCATTGTGTTTACAGCGTTACAGCCTCCACCACCAACTCCGACAACTTTAATTCTGGCACCATTAATTCTGTTATTTGCGTCTGTCATTTCGAACATATATTCCTCCTACGGGACTTATAACTATATAAATTAAAAAATTTCTTTGAAAACAGATTTTAATGACTCGCTCAGTTTTCCAATCAAATCATGGCTTGATTCCGGAGTGTCTTTTTCTTTCGAAAGAGTCACGCGGTGATTGGCCTGAGATTGTCCGTGAATATGAACATACGGTTTTCTTTTCGCTGCTTCTAAAAGCAGTCCAAGAACCGTTGAGTATTTTGGGTTTTGCATGATGTTCGTCATTCCACCGAATGGAATTGGAAAACCAATCTTGCACGATCTCATTAGAATGTACTCTCCCAGTTCCGGCATCCCTTTAATAAGAGCTCCACCACCAGTAAGGACAAATCCACCTGCAACTGCATCTAAAAGTTTTTTGTCGTCGATCATTATGCGAACAACATCAAAAAGCTCTTCAGCGCGAGCACCTAATACTTCTGCAACTAAACTTAATTGAATCTCACGGGGCTTAGTTCCTGACATACCTTGTACTGTGATATGTGCAGACTGGTTAAGTTGTTCAGCAAGTACTGAACCGTGATTGATTTTGATTCTTTCTGCTTCATTGTGAGGAATTTTTAAAGCTACTGCTAAATCATTCGTGAAATGGTTTCCACCAATCGGAATAATTTGAGAGTGAATCAGACTTCCGTCTTTCCACACAGCAATGTCTGTTGTTCCACCACCGATATCGACAAGCACGACACCAAGTTCTTTTTCTTCATATGAAAGAACTGCTTCAGAAGAAGCTAATGGTTGAAGTGTAATATGTTCAGCTTCAATTCCTGTCTGCTCAACACACTTTACTAAATTTTGAATAAGAGGAATTGATCCCGTTACGATATGAACATGAGCTTCTAGTCTCACTCCACACATACCAATTGGGTTTTTAATTCCCGTTGTATTGTCTACACGAAACTCCTGAGGGATTACGTGAAGGATATCTCTGTCAGATGGAATGACGACCGCCTTCGCTGCTTCTAAAACGCGATCTACGTCATCCTGAGTAATTTCTTTTCCTTTAATCGCTACAACACCAGATGAGTTGAAACTATAAATGTGACTTCCGGCAATTCCGATTGTTGCACTTGAAATGTTTACTCCGGCCATCAGTCTTGCCTCTTCAAGCGAAGATTGAATTGAGCGAACAGTCTTATCAATATTAACAACAGAACCTTTCTTCAAACCATAAGAAGGGTGAGTGCCGATACCGATAATTTCTAATTCTTGATTGGGATGCTGAAGACCAACGATAGTACAAACTTTCGTTGTTCCTACATCGAGACCTACGATGATATTTTTTTCGTTCATAGTGAGAATCCTTTCTCTGTATAGATACGATTTACAACAGATTCATTCTGTCATCTAAAATGCTAGAATTTATCGTTAAACTTGACAACAACTTTTTTGCTATTTGTAAGATTGATAATGGCAGGAATTTTTTCTTTTAATTCCATGTAGTTCACAATCTTATCAAGCTTAACTAACTTATCACTCCACTCATCCAGTCCCATAAAGACACTAGATGGGTGACCATTTATGGATAAAATGATCGTTAATTCCTTATTCTCATTTAAAATGACTTCAGAAAGTTTCTTTCTTAGCCCTGGTCTCATCTCTTTTACGAGTCCGGTCACGTCCGACTGGACCTTATCTTCCATCTCACCAACTGGCATAGACAAGTATGGTAGGTCTTGCGTGAGTTTCTTTTCACTGCGAAGCAGTGCTTCATATGTCGGATCGAAAAGTTGTCCATTATCTACAAGGATTGCTTCATAAGAATCCTGTGAGTCTTTTCTATAAATCTGAACTTTCATCAACGGCTCAGGGCAATTGAAATTTAAATCCAGAACTTTTGAAAATGGATCGTACTGAATCTTGTAATCAGATACGAAATATTTTTCGCTCCACTTTTCATTCAGGATTTTCATCTTCACATCCCGAAGTGAATGCGATTGCTCGAAAGTTTTTACAACCTGTAAGGCCATCGTTCCCGCTGGGCGAGTCGGACATTTATTTAAATTTGATCTGTATGAAAGGTCGTTGTTGAATTGCTCGGTTGGTCCGAGTGAAGAGACAACAATATTACTTAAAACCAATATTGTGATCACGATAAAAGATATAATGAATTTCTTAGATCTAAAAAATGCCATCCTGACTTAATCTTCCTAGTTTACCCAAATCATTTGAATCTCATCTGGCATTATACCTATAAAAATTATCACACGACAAGGGCTCATGTTATAACCAATTAACTTGGTCGGGCATTGCTAAGTTAATTAAATTCATAGAATTACGTTAGATATAAAAGTAAACTATCCTCATGAAAAGATTTTTAATACTCTTAATGTTAGCTTTTTTTTGGGCCTGCTCTGCTCCTGTTAAACAGCCTTCCGGTCATGTAGGCACAGAAGGCCTTACGTCTTCTCCAAATAAACATAACAAAGTGTGGATAAAAAAATATCAATTCTCTTCTTTTCAAGATGCATTGGATTATGCCCTAGACCGTCGACTTCTCATACAACGCTTTCATCAGTTGAGATCAGAGCCTTATTTTGGAACTCCTAATGCAAAAGAATGTGGAGATAATATAGATGTGAGAGGTGATATCTCCACCATTAAAGATGGAAAGTATTTTTTTATGAAAGTTCTAGCGAACGATAACCGCGCTCTAGGTGATTGCCTAAAAGAGAACAACACTCAGAACTCATATTATGAATTCTTTATCTGCATAGATGGAACGGTCACTGAGGCAAGAAGTTATTGGGCCTACAATGAAGCACCGCCAGAAAAACAAAATCTCAAGTGTGGTGGATTATAAGTAAATTATTTTCTTTAGTTTTATTATCTTTGATTTTTTCTTCATGCTCGCTTATGTCTCATAAAACTTCATCTTTTGATGATTTTTTTAAGAACAATCACTTCAGCAAAGACGAGAACTATCTTTTTTCTGCTTGCACTATTTATAATTTTAAAGGCGAAATGGTTCGTGGATACGCTGCGGATCTTTGTTCATTTGAAGATGATGGAAGCTATCTCATTTCTGATACTAGTGGTGACCTGATTTATAAAGATAAATTCAATAGACCAATTTGGACTTTAAAAAATATCTACGCTCATCATGGTATTCAGAAAGATTCTAATGGGGACTATCTAATTATTTCTTCAGATATCCAGGATGTCTATGGACACAAATCACGTTTTGATCTTTTTTACAGGATCGCGAGGAATGATGGAAAAATCTTAGCGGAGTACAGTTTATTTAAAAACTTCAATCAAATTTCAGACAATGACAAACCCTCAAGGCAAGATATATTGCCTCAAAATTGGTTTACTGATCTAAAAGTGCCTTATGAAATCACTCATACAAATTCTTTCTATCAGGTCGATAAGCCCCAAAATAATCCTGATCAAATACTTCAGCAATATGATTTTATCATTAACTTTCAAGCGAAAAGCATTGGCAAGATTCTGGTTCTCGACGGAGAAAACTTTACCCTTAAGCAAAAAATGAGACCTTACCCATACTTCATTCACGACGTACAAGCTTTAGAAAATGGGTCACTTCTTTACTTAAACAACTCTCCGGACTCTGAGGTAATGAGAGGTGAGGATATCTTAAGATTAAGAACTCGCACAACAGGCTCATCGAGAGTTGAGACCATGAGCCTTTCCAGTGGAGTGGTTCAAAATTATTTTGATTCAAATGAGCCCGCTCCGTTTCTCATGCACGTAGCAGGATCGATTCAACGTTTTGATGATGGAACTATCTTAACAACTGATACATCTAATAAAACTTCAAATTTTGTATTTATAAACAAAGAACAAAAAGTATTAAAAAGAATCGACATCACAAAATATTGCCCTAATGGAATAGGCTTTGTTAAACTGGCAAATTTATCTCAATTTTTAAAAAACAATATTGGTCTCTAAATTAAGGAGTCATGCAGAAGCTAAGTTCTGTGAGATTCTTTTCAGTACTTAAGTTAGTATAAATGGACTTCATATACATTCCACTTTTCTCATTTTTATTACAAAGTGATCCTAAGTTTTCCGGAAATACCAAACTAAAACGCAAGCTATCCAGACTCTTTAATAGTGCTGGCCGCTTAGACTGAAAAACTTCTTGTGATAAGGTCGGTCTAATTTCTTCAAGAGTTCCCTGGAAGAGATTGCTGGCCATCTCTCCAGAGAGTACTCTAATGAATTTAAATTTCTCAGGAATAACCTTTAAAATATTTTCTGCCAATTCTGATCTTGGAACCATTGTAAAAATTATTTTCTTTTTATTTTTCTGATCTTTTAAGACCCCTTCATCATGTTTAACTCTTAGGTTCATGTCTGCAATTTGTGAAAATACATAACCTCTTTCTTCAGCTACAACATGACAAGCGGCACAGGCAACAACTTGAGTTTTGTGATCTTCTGGAAAAGGAAAGCCTCTTTCATCAAAAAGGGCATATCCCCATCCATTTTGTTCTTTATATTTATTCTTATTTCTTACCATCAATTGGTAACGTCTGGCCCCCATAGGAACAAGAGAACTTTCAAACAATGGATCTGCCCCTGTCATAAGCCCCACTTTTCCAAACACTGCACCATCTGGATAATCAGTCATACCATTCTTTAGTGTTTTAAAGGCGAGCGGGTTAGCGTAGGTAAAGCGCATTTCTTCGGTGTCTTGTCTAAATCGCACTGTAACGAGCTTCCACTTTTTATCGAAATTTTTATAATCAGAATATTTAATCTCGTTCATTTCTTTTTTAGGAACAATAGCTTCTGCTAATGATAGAGCTGAATAAAAAAACGAAATAAAAAATATAATTTTCACAGTGTTCCCAATTAATATTCAACTTCTGTCTCAAACGAAACACCAAATTGTAATTTCATTTCTTTTTGTAAAACTGTAATCATTTGCAAGACATCTTCGTAAGTGCTTTCACCACGATTTTCCATGAAATTGGCGTGCTTCGGGCTGATTTGCAAATTGTTGATAGTGAGTCCTTTCAGTCCCAGGATATCGATAAATAGGCCTGCACGCGATAACCCACGAACTGTGTCTTCATGATTTTTAAAGATACATCCACAAGTCCATTCTTTAAGAGGCTGTGTTCGTGTTCGCATTTCAAGATACTCGCGAATCTTTTTCGATATGGCTTCATCTTGGCCAAAATGAACTAGCTTAACCTCATAGATTACATCGCCATTATCAACGAAGTGATTATGCCTATAAGAGAAAGAGCCTTTATCAATAATGACTATTTTTTCTTCACCATTTTTTGTAATGAGTTTAACTTCTTTAACGACGCTTCCAATTTCTCCAAGATTCGTCCCCGCATTCATAAAAATAGCACCACCAAGGCTTGCTGGAATTCCGGTGAAAACTTCCCAGCCTTTTAGTCCAAATTTATTGGCGTGACTCGTTAGAGTTGCAAGACTGATTGAGGCAGGAAGGATATATTCAGTGCGAGCTACATCGAAAATTGATCTATCGAATTCAAAATCTAGTTGGATGTACGGACGCTCTGCAACTACAGGAAGAAGCATATTCGCTCCCCAGCCTAAAGCTCTATATTGAATTTTATTCTCCGTAAGAGTTTTAAGTGCTGTTTTTAAACCTTCAACACTTTTTACAGTGATAAGATCACCACGAGCATCTAATCTCATTGTTGAGAATTTTTTAAGATCTTTATCGATCTCTACAGTTACGTCAGGATGATTAATTATATTTATGAGCATCCTACAATGTTACAAAACTTCAGGATGGATTGTCTATTGACCTGAGCGTTCAATTACTTGAGTTGAGCGCCTGTGGACCATAGTTTCAAAGTTATCTATTTCTTTTTCACTTGATGATATCCATCTTACTTCTGATCCTGCCTGCCAAACAATTTTTCCAGCTTCATATTTCATATACTGCATTGGCATTTGTTCATCTGGTACAGGAATAAGAGCAAAAAGTGCATTCGTTTGAGTTGAAAAATTTCCTATACCTCGAAGTGTAATTTCTACGAACGGTACATCATCCTTCCAAAGAAAACCTATTGCTTGTGAGCTTACATCGGACTCAAACCACATTCCTTCTCTAAAATTAAAAAGCTGTAATCGATAGCATGTATCGATTAAACTAATATCCGGCCTTGGTGGCTTGTTTTTGCAATTATAAAACTTAAAAAGCATCACCATCTTTGACTGTGAGAGATCATCAATAAATGAACTTTTATACCAAAGTTCTTTTTCTACGAATTTGTTTTCAAGAAATCCTTTTAAGCGTTGATAGTCACTAATTTCTCTAGGATCTTTGGAATTTAAAGGAATAGTTTTGTATTTCTTCTTTAGCTCATTCGAAAGTCTATCCGAGAATTTATCCAGTTGCTCAGAGAGCTTTAAGTAGTCCGACTGTGAATCAATCAATTCAATCTCAGGTGATGTAACTTTCGGGGTTGTAAGTGCTTGAATAACTTTCTTGCCACTTTCTTTTACATTTGTAAAAAATGGTTTTCTCTCGGCGAGCATTTTTTTTTCTAATAAAATCTTGGCAACTAATTTTCTGTCTTTTTCATAATGGGCCGGAAGACTGTAGATGTTTGTAGCTACCACTCCCAATGAAAAGGAAATGATGGCCACAATAAGAAGTTTTAAATTGTTACTCAAGTCCTGCCCATTTTCTGACAGTCTTTCCGATTGTACCGGCGCCTAATGTGACAACAATTGTTTTATCGGCTTTGTGCGATTCAATCACACTTACAAGCTTGTCAATGCCATCAATCTTTTTGGCGAATCCAGGGTGAAGTCGATTGATGTCTTCAACAAGTCTGTCTGTAGAAATTCCATCGATTTGAGTTTCGCTGGCAGCATAAATCGGAAGAAGGTAAAGTTCATCTGCATCGTTAAAACAATGAAGGAACTGATCCCAACAATCGCGTGTACGAGTGAATCTATGTGGCTCGAAGATCACAATTTTTTTATAGTCAGGGCGCGTGTCTTTTACAATTCTAAGTGTGGAAGCAATTTCTGTCGGGTGATGCCCGTAATCGTCTACCACTTCGAAAGTTTTATCTTTCATAAGTAATTGGAAGCGTCTTCCGACACCTTCAAGTTTGCAGACTGCGTTTGCCACATCTTTAAAACTTAGTCCCATGTGTATCGCAAGTGCTGTTGCACCTAGTGCGTTTAAAATATTGTGTCTTCCCGGAAGATTAATTTTAAACTGCTCTTTCTTTTCGCCTTTGTAGTAAACATCAAACGTCGTATCGAAATGTCCGTACACAACATTTTTTGCTTCAAAATCTGCAGGAGTTTCAATTCCAAAAATTACAGTGGGTCGATTGATCTCAGCTTTTAATTTCATTAACTTTTCGTCGTGAGCGTTTAGTGCAACAACCCCATAAAATGGAACTTTGTTGGCAAACTCTACGAATGAATTAAAAAGATTTTCTTCTGTACCGTAGTGATCCATATGATCATTATCGATATTTGTGATTACAGACATGACTGGAGTTAAAAGTAAAAACGATCCGTCTGATTCATCGGCTTCTGCTACCAGATAATCTGAAAGACCAACTTTCGCGTGCCCATCAAGATTTTTTACAATTCCACCAATGATGTATGTCGGATCTAATTTACACTCTTGAAGAATCGTCGCAAGAAAAGAAGTCGTCGTCGTTTTACCGTGCGTTCCCGCAACAGCAAGACCGTATTTCAATCTCATGAGCTCTGCCAGCATTTCAGCACGTCTGATGATAGGAATTCCCGCGTCGCGGGCGCGCTTCATTTCTGGATTTGATTCGTTAACAGCAGAAGTGTGAACAACAACTGTTACGTTTTCCAGATTTTCTGCTCTATGGCCGATATGGATTTCTGCACCCATTTTTTTTAATTTTTTTGTGTTTGCTGATTCGGCCGCATCTGACCCTGAAACTTTATATCCCAAAGATAAAAGAACTTCAGCGATCCCGCTCATTCCAATACCACCGATACCAACGAAATGAATTTTAACGATACTTGGCTTTAGTGCCGAGTGATTACGAAACATAAATTCTCCTAAGAAATTTTTACGGGGAATTTAGACGTAGACTTGTTCCGGGTCGTTCTCTTCAACTTCAGTCGATTGTTTATTTCTCGAAGTAGTTGAGCGAGGTCTAAAATTATTCTCTCCGTGAAGTTGGTCACGATAACCTTTTATAACTGAAAGTAGCAAACCAATTCCGAAGAAATTGCAGAGCAAGGACGACCCGCCGTAGCTTACGAATGGAAGATTCAGACCCTTTGTTGGAAGCAGACCTAAAACAACGCCCATATTTAGAAGTGCCTGAAGGCCAAGAACGAAAACAATTGAAGAGGCCATGATAACACTGACTCTGTCTTTAATTTGCAGAGCAAGTTTGAATCCGAAATAAATGAATGCAACGAACAAGGCAATCAGAAGGAAAACTCCGATGAATCCCAACTCTTCACCAATTACGGAGAAGATAAAGTCGTTGTGAGCTTCCGGAAGATAAAAAAGTTTTTCGTTAGAATTTCCCAGGCCCTGACCTAAGGCAGATCCGTGAGCGAAGGCCATGTAGGATTGAATAATCTGAAAACCTGAGCCCTGTGGATTTTTCCACGGATCAAGGTAAGTAAGCATACGTTTTACACGATACGCCTGTGAGAAAAGAATAAAGACACCACCAACTCCACCGCTGATCAATGAGTAGTAAAAATACTTTCTTGGAAAAGAACTCATGAAACAAACAAACGAGATTGTCGTGAAACAAATAAAGAAAGTTCCGAAGTCGGGTTGTTTGATTAAAAGGGCCAGAGGTAAAAATAAAGTACAGCCATGTTTCATGCGTTCTTTATTATCCATCTTGTTCCAGTTCTCAAAAAAAGTAAGAGCTGAAAGAATAACTGTAAATTTTACGATCTCACCCGGCTGTAAACTCATCCCGCCAAAAGTTAACCAGCGGCTTGCACCTTTTGCTGAAGCACCGATTCCTTTAATGATAGTTAGAGCAACGATCACTGAAGCAGCGATGTTAACGAGGTAACCGTATTTGAGCCAAAATGTATGTTTAGTTTTAGAAACACCGTAAGCAACACCGATAGCGAGAAACAGATAAATCAGCTGACGGATAATATAATGATAAGGAGATCCAAAACTCTCCGATGCAAGAATATAACTTGAAGACCAAACCATAATCAAACCGATCGTGATAATAATCGCGAGTGTTGAAAGGAATACTTTTACCAGTCTATCTATTTCTGAAACTTCTTCATTCATACTAATAGATTAACAAAGTTTGAATTTTCTTAAAGATAAATCAGGAAAAATTAAATAGTGGGGTGGAGTGATCGGAAATAAAAAAGGAGCGACTGGCGCTCCTTAATATTTTTATAACTGGTAAACTAATTTCTTGTAGTAGTTCCCGCGCTCTTCATAGTCACGGAAAAAGTCAGAAGCAGGGTTACCCGGAGAAAGAAGAATTACATCTCCAGTTCTAGACTTCTGGTAAGCAAACAGAACAGACTCTTCGAATGATCCGACAATGTACGTTTGATTGTGCTCACCTAAGGCGCGGTTCAGTCTTTCTTTACATTCACCGACTAAAACAAGAACACGAGAGTTCGACATCATCTCTTTTGCAAATGGATCGAAGTTCAGGTCTTCATTGTCTTTACCACCGGCGATCAGGATCACAGGTTCTTTGAATGATTTAAGTGAAGATAACATTTCCGGCATCGTTTCAGCTTTTGAATCATTGTAGAAACAAACGCCGTTTTTCTCCATGATGAATTCCATACGATTTGGAATCCCCGGGAATTTTTCGATACAAGTTTGAATTGCTTCATCACTTACATCAAGGGCCTTACATGCAGTCACAGCGGCCATTAGGTTTTCTCTGTTCACTTGTCCAACAATTCTCATTTTCGAAACTTTGAATTCCGAGTGGTAATTGATGTTCGAGTGAATTCTTCTGTCGTGGAAATGCGTTCCCTGGATTTCATTCATAACTCCAAGAGACACGTATGATCTTCTTGAATACCAGTATACCTGGCAGTTCGCGTTTCTAAAGAAAGCGTTGTTTGCAAGAGTATCGTAGTTAGCGATTAGAGTATCTTCAGGAGAAAGTTTTTTAATGATTGAAAGTTTTGTTTCAATGTATTCGCTTACTGAAGCGAAGTTTGCTTTAGAGAAGTTTTCACCGATGTTAGGGAAAACAACTAATTTAGGATGGAAGTCTTGAAGCGACTTCATCTGGATTGCTGAAACTTCAACAACTACGTAATCGATCTCTGCCATATTTGGAAGAAGGCAGTATTCGATGAACGGCATGTCTGATGTTCCACCAACGAAAACATTTTTTCCATCAACTTTAAGAGTGTATCCAATCATCGCTGCAATTGTTGTACGACCGAAAGATCCACAAACTGCAATCACTGGCTTCTTGCAAAGTTTATATCCAAGAGCGAAGTCAGAATAAACTTCTTTACCTGCTTTTCTTGCTAATTCTAATTGTGGAAGTTGTGGGTTTACTGCTGCTGAGTAAACGATAACGTCTGCTTCAAGAAAGTCTTCGTCTTTGTGTTCACCGAAAGTCATCTCAAGAGCAGGTTCGATCTTTTTAATTTTCTTTACTGATTTATTTAAATCGAAAATCGGCTTGATGTCTGTTACACGGATTTCACATTCTAGTTTTGTAAAAAAGTTGATTAGTGAAAAACCAGTTTTACCGATTCCAACTATTAGAACTTTTTTACCTCTGAATCTTTCCATTTCCATTGAATACATTTCCCATGATTAACCTCAACACTATCTTGTTTTTAATGTTGAGAGTGCCATGATTGCCAGGCACAAACTGATAATCCAGAAACGAACAGTCACCTTCGTTTCAGGCCAGCCTAGTTTTTCAAAGTGATGATGGATTGGTGCCATTTTAAAAACGCGTACTCCGCGAGTTTTAAATGAAGCCACTTGGATGATTACTGATAATGCTTCAATCACGAAAATCCCGCCGATAACGACAAAAAGAAATTCAGACTTCGCAAGCACGGCAATCGTACCCAATGTTCCTCCCAAAGAAAGGGATCCAACATCGCCCATAAAAATTTGAGCTGGATACGAGTTATACCACAAAAAGCCAATTCCTGCACCTATAATAGCCGCAGTTAGTACTGTGATCTCTCCCATACCGTC
>JACMNL010000080.1 GCA_014378525.1 Bacteriovorax sp. | reverse complement strand
TGTCGAGCAAGCGATCCTTTTTTTCACGGTTGCTGACAGCTAGGGTAGCTTCCATGATACGGTCCGCGAGAGTGGATTTACCGTGATCGATGTGAGCGATGATTGAAAAATTGCGAATAAATTTTTGATCCATAAAACCCTAAGAACGAACAAGAATAAAAAGAAAAAAATATAGAACGACCAACATAACATTAGATGCATTAAAATTGAATTTTTTAAAGCGCTACATAAGGTAATTTCATGAAAATCGACTTCAAAATTGAACATATTGACCCAATTGGGCAAGGCGTATCGAAAGAAAACGCAACTGTAACATTCATCAAAAAAACTTTACCTGGCGAAATGGTCGAGGCAGTTGTTTTCTCGAAGAAAAAAGGCGTCCAGTTCGCTCACCTGGCAGGAATTTCAGGGCCATCGGCCGACAGAAAAGCTCCAGAGTGTCCGCACTATCAGTCGTGCAACGGATGCGATTACCAACACACAAATTACGAAAAAGAACTCGAGTTCAAAAAGAACGCACTTACTCGTCACATGTTTAAATTCCCTGAAATGCCAATCACGGTTCACGGTGCAAAAAGACGTTTAGGTTATAGAAACAGAATCCAGCTTCACTACGATAAAAAGAAAAAAGTAATGGGACTGATGAATTACAAAAACGAAATTATTCCGGTTCCTGATTGTAAAATTATCGATCCTTCAGTCGCCTATGAACTGCGTGCACTATACGCCGACAATAACTGGCTTAGAGCTGTTGAAAAAGAACCTCTTAAAGGTCACGTAGAACTTTATTCAAAACACAATGAGGCCGGCGGCCATAACGTAAAACTTTCTGTTAACCGCCCCTATGCCAATGGCGGATTCACGCAAGTGAACGCTGAAATGAACGAAAGACTTCGCGTTTTCGTTCAGAAAAAAGCAGAAGAAATGATTCCACCAAAAGCTGTTGTTTACGATTTGTTCGGTGGAAACGGAAACCTTACGGTGAAATTCAGAAACCCGACTTTAGTAGTGGATAAATACCGTACGACTCCTACTCAGACCGCTCACCAGAAGTTTTTCTCACTGGATTTATACGATCAGGACGCTGTAAAAAAACTAATTGCCCTTAAGGCCGAAGGATATCCGCGCCCGAACTGGCTTATTATCGATCCTCCCCGCTCTGGATTAAAAAATCTCAATGAATTTTTAAATGAGTTCAAACCAGATGGATTTATTTTTATTGCCTGTGAAGCTACTAGTTTTACTCGTGATACATTGGGGATTCTTAACAATTACGAGTTAAAAAGCGTCGAAATTTTCGATCTTTTCCCTTCAACACAGCACTTTGAAACTATTGGGATATTTACAAGAAGACCGAACAACGCTTAAAATAGATTCTATATCTTAATGGATTGAGATGAGGACTATCTATGAACTACAAAGCGTTGTTACTAACTCTTGCTGCCCTGGCCTTAACTTCTTGTTCATCAAACAAATTAAAAGATCTGTCACCTGACGAAAAAAAAGCTGACGTCTATTACGGACAGGGTACTGCTGAGCTAGTCAACAAAGACTATCAGGCCGCTCTAAACCACCTCATCAAGGCAAAAGAACTCAATCCCAAAGACAGCAAAATCAGAAACAATCTTGGAATGGCCTACTTCTTCAGAAACCAGATGCCTCTGGCAGAAGAGCAATTGAAAAAAGCTGTTGAGCTCGATGAAAAAAATTCCGATGCCCGCTTAAACCTCGGTTCACTTTATTTAGAAAATAAAAAATACAATGAGGCCCGGGTACAATTTGAAAAAGTTACTGAAGACCTTACTTACCCTGCTCAATTCAGAAATTTTTATAACCTTGCAATGTTGTCTCTTGCTGAAGGTGACCGCCGCATGGCCTTTGATTACCTTGCTAAATCAGTCCAGGAAAAAAACGATTATTGCCCTGCCCATTTTAAATTAGGTGAAATGTACTCTGAAGAGTATCGTTTCAAACAGGCACTGGATGCATTTAAGGAATCGGGTAAAGGAACTTGTGTCAGTGACCCTGCTCCACAATATCAGGTGGCCATGGCCCTGTTGAATTTAAACAGACCAGCAGAAGCTAAAATGAAATTCCAGGAACTAGCAGAAAAATTTCCTTCAACTCGTTTTGGAACCCTGGCAGCAGTACAAATTAAAAAACTTAATAACACGAACGAAACATCAACAAAGACCCAGACTGAATTAATTAATAATTCGAATGCTGTGGAAACTCCAAACTTTTAAAAAAATTATGACTGAAGAAAACAACACTGAAACTAATACTGAAGAAAATATTACGATTGAAACACCTGCTGTTGAAACGACTTCCTCTGCATTCGTCGAGCCGACAATGACAATCGGAAAACTCATCAAACAAAAACGCGAAGAACGCGGTCTGAGTTTAAAAGTTATTTCTCAACAGACAAAGATTCACATCGGCCTGCTGGAAAATCTTGAAGCAGATCAGTTTGAAAAACTTCCAAGTAAAACTTACGTCAGAGGATTTATCAAATCGACTTCAAAGATTTTAGGTCTTGACCAGGAATTTGCACTTCATCTTCTCGACATGGCCTACGCAAAAAGTAACCCAATGCCGAATCATCCTGTGCCGAATCAGGAAATGAAAACTGAGACTGCGAGAAATACCCTGACTTCTATGGCCGCAACTCCAATGGAAGCCGTAAAATCTGTGACCTCTTCTTCGATGGTCTTTCTTGCTAAGGCCGCTGTCGGAGTTTTAATTGTAGGGATCGTGGGTTTCAACATTAAAAATTTCCTGCAAAAATCTTCTGATGAAAATGATGTTAAACTTCCTGAAGTTTTAACGACTCTCCATAAGAAAAAAGCTCCTGCTCCGAAACCGGTAGCGAAACCAGTTCTTCCTGTAAAACCTGCTGAGCCGATTACGGTTAATTTAATCCAGGACAAAAACCAGAAATCAGATGTCACAGTCAACGATATCAACATGCAGGCCATCTCGCTGGGTGATAAACAATTTGTTGAAGACACAGCGATAAGTTCAGAAAAAATGAATGAACTTTTCCCTGCGAAATACAGAGTTCAGTCACCGAAAGGAACTGAAACTTTATTTATCAATGCCAGCGAAGGTGATTCATGGCTGACTTACAAAGTTGATGACAAAGAAATTAAAAAATATGTTTTACGTCAAGGTAGAACTTTATTTATTAGAGGTGGAGTGATCCGTCTTTTCATCGGTAACACAAAATCTCTCAAAGCTTTTTATAACAACAAAGCTATTAACCTTGCTGCTGGAAATAAAGGTGTGAAAAACATCGTTCTTCCGGAAGAAATGAAAACAAAATTCATGGCACCGTTATTTGTTTTCCAGGAAGACGGAAGTGTTATAACGAGCGAAGATTACATCAAAACTCACCAGGGTAAAGCTCCACCTGCACCGACACCGGCGACAGAAGGATCAAAGGTTGAGGTTAAGTCGAAAATCCGCTAGGATTTTACTTGTACCTTATTAACCTACCCAATCCAGCTTTCTAAAATAGTAAAGTGAAACGAATAGCAGTAGAACACTAGGTGCAAAACTCGCAGGAAGAGCACCTAGAACTCCTCTTTGAGCAAGACTCAGCATAAAGAAATAAACACCGTAATAACCAAGAAGAAAAATAATCGCGCGAACAGAATTCCCTGATCCTTCTCCTCTTCCTTTTTTAATTCCCAGTGAAAATGCCAGAAGTACGAACAACACAATCTGCGGAAGCGTAATCAACCTGCTGTAGTATTCAATCTCGGATTTAACGATAGATTTTTTAGCTTCTTTCCTGGCGTTAATTTCTTCCGGATTTGCAGGCAACGTTCTCTCAGTAAAAGTAAAATCCCTTTGTCTGATTTCTATTGTGTTCAAAAGTTCCTTGTTGGTCTTCATACTGTCTTTATCGAGCAACGTAGAAGCAAACTCTGCACTGAAGATTGGAAAATCATATTCATTAAATAAAACTTTTTCGATCTGCTCACCTTCAGTATTAAGCTTTACGATATTTCCGTTGGTCAAATGCATTCTTAAACTTGGTGCATGCCATTGGTCTGCAAAAATTTTTATCAATGAACCTTTTTTGGCGAAAATAATTCTTTGTCCGGCAGCACTTTTATCACGAACATGCAGGAACACTTCATTGAAATTATCTCCATCTCCAGAAACCGTTTCAGCAAAAAGTGTTGCATTCGGAATATCAGTAAAAAATTGTCCCGATTTAATACTGGTAAGCATTCCTGTTGATGTGAGTTTTACAATTGTATTTTTGAAGTTGGCATTGGCCTTCGGGATATAAATGCTACTAAGCGAAAAAACCGTTCCCCCAATCAAAAGGCTTACGATAAGAAAGGGCAGATAAATTTTAAACTTAGTCAGACCAAATGAGCGCATCGCAATGATCTCTGAGTCATCACTTAATTTATTGAGAGTATAGATCGTCGCAAAAAACACGGCCAGAGGTGCGGCTAGCGGAAAGAATGAAACACTGAGGTTAGTTACCATTCCCAATACCACACCGACTTCAACACCTTTGTTAACAATCAGACTAATGATACGGAACATATAAAATGTGATGAGGAAGGCAACGAAGAAAACGAATCCTAATACGAAGGGGGGAATAAAATTCGAAGCTAAATACCTGGTGGTTACTTTTATCATAAGACTGTGCTATTTTAGCCTGAATATATTTTTAAAAACATCAAAAACATAGGAATGTAACGATGAAAATCAATCTTACTTTTGCACCCGCAAAAACTAGCACAGAACTCAATATTTACTCTTGTTTCAATAAGACTCAGGAAGGAAAGACTACTGCTGCAACAAAGAACGTATCAAAGACCACTAAAAAAGCTCCTGCATTAAATGCTGCATCAAAAACTAAAGCTGAAAAAGTTTTAGTTCACACTCACTGGCCTGAAGAAGTTTCTGAAGCATTCGCTCACGCTGTTGCTTCAAAACACTACAAAGGTGATGCCGGTGAAACTTTCGCTCTAACTCTAGTGAACGGCCAGTCGGCCATCATGCTAGGCCTGGGCGACAAAACAAAAGTAACAAGAGAAGTTTTAAGACGTCAGGTTGCTCATATCTATAAAGCTGTTTCTGGAAGATATGAAGACGCAACTCTTCACCTTGATGGATTTTTAATTAAAGGTGACCTTGAAGGATCTCTAAACGCTATCGTTGAATCACTTCACATGACTTCATACGTTTTCGACCGTCACTTAACAGTTAAGAAAACTGCAAAACTTCAAACGATCAATCTTTTAACAAGTGAAAAGAAAACTTCTCAAAAGAAATTTGAAGCAGCTGTTGATGAAGCGAATAAAGTTGGCGCATCTATCACTGTTGCAAAAGATTTCGTTAACGAAGCACCAAACATTTTAACTTCTGAAACATACGCAAAAGAAATTGATAAAGACGCTAAAACTTTAAAAGGCGTTAAAGTAAAAGTTCTTGGTGTTCCTGAACTTAAAAAAGAAAAAATGGGAATGTTCTTATCTGTTAACGCTGGTTCAGCTTACGGAGCAAGACTTGTTCACTTAACTTACACTCCATCAAAAGCTACGAGCAAAACCCGTCACATCGCTCTAGTAGGAAAAGGATTAACTTTCGATACTGGTGGATACTCACTGAAGCCAGGTGCTTCAATGATGAACATGAAATTCGACATGGCAGGATCTGCAACTGTCTATGCTGCTTTCAGAGCTGCAGTTCTTCTTCAATTGCCGGTTAAAATTTCTTGTTACCTTGGTATGACAGACAACGCAGTTAACGAGTTAGCAACTATGCCAGACTCAATCGTGACTGCCCGTAACGGAAAAACAGTAGAAATTCTAAACACAGATGCTGAAGGACGTTTAGTTCTTGGTGACGTTGTGAACTACGCTTGTGA
>JACMNL010000079.1 GCA_014378525.1 Bacteriovorax sp. | reverse complement strand
CACTCTTCATTTAAATAATCGAGTGCTTCAAGTATCGACATATCTGCATTGAGATTATCAAGCGGGTAAGTTTTAAACTCACCTTTTACTTTTGAATTATCCTGACGCCATATTTTAAAATTTAATTTCATTAATTACCTACTTGTAGCTTCGAATAGTTGGTTTGAGGTATTCGAAATCCAGTTTTTCTTTATGGAGTTCGTACTCTCCTTCATTCTTAAATTCCCATGCAGAAACATAAGCGAAGTCTTCATCATTTCTCAGAGCTTCACCATCAGGAGTTTGAAACTCTTCGCGGAAATGGGCCCCGCAGGATTCATTTCGCTCCAGAGCATCGATGCACATCAGTTCTGCCATTTCAAGAAAATCTCTCAGCCTTGATGCCTTATCCAGTTCCTGGTTAAACTCAAACGCATTTCCCGTGATTTTAATATTTTCATGAAATTCTTTTCTTAAATTTTTTATTTCGCTGATTGCTTTTTTCAGGCCTTCAGCATTCCTGCTCATGGCACACTCTTTCCACATCACTTTTCCGAGACGTCTGTGAATCGAGTCTACTGTAAGAGTTCCATTGTTATTAATGAGCTGGTCGATTTTTTTTGTCACATCATTTTTTGCACTTACAAAAGCTTCATGATCAGTAGTAATTTTTTTTACTGCGAGTTCACCTGAAAGATAATTTCCAATTGTTACCGGAAGAATAAAATATCCATCGATGCTCGCTTGAAGTAATGAATTGGCACCTAATCTGTTGGCCCCGTGATCAGCAAAGTTGCATTCACCCACTGCAAACAAACCAGGTATGGTTGTCATGAGTTCGTAGTCCACCCAAAGACCGCCCATTGAAAAGTGCGGGGCAGGTGAAATCATCATCGGTTCTTTATAAGCATCAATGCCGGTAATTTTTAAATACATTTCAAAAAGATTTCCGTATCTCGCCGTTACGGTATTTTTTCCAAGTCGCTCGAGTGCATCCTTGAAATCCAGGTAAACGGCATTTTTTAACGGGCCTACACCTACTCCGTTATCGAGTCTCTCTTTTGCGGCCCTCGAGGATATATCCCTTGGTGCGAGATTTCCGTAAGTCGGATATTTTCTCTCAAGATAATAATCACGGTCTGATTCTGGAATATCTTTTGCTGCTCTGGTTTCATCTTTATTTTTTGGAACCCAGATTCTTCCATCGTTTCGAAGAGACTCACTCATCAAAGTTAACTTTGACTGGGTCTCGCTGCTTTGGGGAAGTGCTGTCGGATGAATTTGCGTAAAACTTGGTGAAGCAAAGAGTGCTCCTTTTCTATGGGCCTTCCAGATAGCAGAGCCGTTACAGTTCATTGCCAATGTGGAAAGAAAAAAAACTTTTGAATAACCACCGGTCGCAAGAACGACTGCATTTGCTGCATGACTTGTAATTTCTCCAGTTATTAAATCGCGGACAATAATTCCTTTCGCTTTTCCATCAACAAGAACCAGCTCCTGCATTTCATGACGGGAAAACATTTCAACTTTTTTTGCAGCAATCTGTCTCGATAACTGTGAGTAAGATGCCAGAAGCAATTGCTGGCCGGTTTGTCCGCGGGCATAAAAGGTTCTTTGAACCTGAACTCCGCCAAAACTTCTGTTGGCGAGAACTCCACCATACTCTCTGGCAAATGGAACTCCCTGCTGGGCGAAATGATCAATTAGCGGACATGAAAGTTCTGCAAGTCGATAGACATTTGCTTCGCGGGATCTGAAGTCTCCACCTTTTAATGTATCGTTGAACATTCTCCAGACACTGTCTCCGTCGTTCTGATAATTTTTGGCAGCGTTCACTCCACCTTGTGCCGCAATTGAATGGGCCCTTCTCGGTGAATCCTGAAAGCAAAAACATTTTACGTTGTAGCCGCCTTCCGCAAGAGTTGCGGCCGCAGAGGCACCGGCAAGTCCGGATCCAATAACGATGATATCGAGTTTTCTTTTATTGGCAGGGTTAATTAATTTGCATGATGACTGATAATTTTTCCATTTATCCTTTAAGTCACCGGCGGGAATTTTGGCATTTAAAATCATACTAACCTACTTGAAAAAAAGAATGATGGGAATTATACCAAAGCCGATTCCAACTACTGTTGCATAAATAACCGAGAGATCTGCAATCCACCTGAGGTATTTTTTATGGTAAAGACCTAAAGTTTTAAATGCGCTCTTTACTCCGTGGGATAAATGCAGTCCAAGAGGAAGTGCAGAAAAAACATAAATCGCAACATATAATGGCTCATGAAATAAATTAAAGACCATCTGATATAAATCGCTCTCGTTGTGCTGGAATTTAACCTTGAACCAGAAGTTGGCCATATGAATGACAAGAAAACAAAAAATCAAGGCCCCCAAAAAAAGCATGTTTTGCGAAGACCAGCTCGAGTTATCAGAATTATTTTTTAATTCATACTGAATGCTTCTCGCCGATTTATTTTTTACACTGATGACGACTGCATAGTAGATATGAAAAAGAATACAAAGATAATTAACATAAGCGATGACTGTGACAAAAATATTACCACGCAGAAATGCAGAATAAGAATTGTAATAATTTCTCGCTGTTTCAGCAGGAAGTAACAGCAAAAAATTTGCTCCTAAATGCGCAGTCAGGAAAAAACATATAAACAATCCGGTAATGGCCAGAAAGCTTTTTCGAAACACAATCATAATTTAGCTCAGGTTAAGGTGACACATCATTCATAGTACGTGAAAATTACTTTCAGAAACTGATTCATCTCATATTTTATACAACTAAAGTTACTTAAAATGAAATTAGTCTTTAAATCAGGAGTTAATATGGATTTGCAAAAAGAAGTAAGCTGGCCGAAGCTCGCCGCAACTGTTCTCGTCGGTCTTATCATTTATTTTATTCCTGCTCCTGAAGGCCTGAGTCCGGATGCATGGCATCTCTTCGCCATTTTCTTTGCAGCAATTTTAGGGATCATTATGAAAGCGATGACGATGGGATCAATTTCCATTATCTCGATTACTCTTGTTGCGGCCCTGCAATTACTCGCACCGGGAAAAGCAAGTGATTCAATAAAACTGGCGTTGAGTGGATTTAACAATCCTACAATCTGGATGATTACACTTTCATTTTTTATTTCACGCGGTTTTATCAAAACTGGATTAGGAAAAAGAATCGCCTACTGGTTTATTGCAAAACTTGGTAACAGTACATTAGGAATTGCATACGGACTGACTTTTGCAGATCTGTGTTTTGCTCCCGCAACGCCAAGTAATACTGCACGCGCAGGTGGTATTATTATGCCAATCATGAAATCTATTTCAATGAGTATGGGATCTACACCTGAAGATCACGCCAGTCATAAAAAAGTTGGTGCGTACCTGACATTAAATTCTTATTACTCAAACCTGATTACTTCAGGAATGTTTATTACAGCTACGGCCAGCAATTCAATGTGCCAGAAATTTGCTCATGACTTAGGTGTAGAAATCAGCTGGGGTGGATGGGCCATGGCCGCACTGTTACCTGGACTTCTTTCCATTTTATTAGTCCCACTTATACT
The DNA here is from genome assembly GCA_014378525.1 of Bacteriovorax sp. GTDB lineage: Bacteria > Bdellovibrionota > Bacteriovoracia > Bacteriovoracales > Bacteriovoracaceae > Bacteriovorax. The sequence goes on along the minus strand of JACMNL010000079.1, from coordinate 2,330 downwards.
TTATAAAATTTATCCGCCGGAAATAAAAGACGCCAAAATTTACAAAGCTGAAGCTGTGAAAAAACTTTTAGAGCTGGGGAAAATTACCCGAAATGAACTTTTTATGGTCTTCACTTTTTTTCTTCTCTTGTTGCTCTGGATTTTCGGAACAACATTAAACATGGATGCTTCCGTAGCAGCTTTAATAGGTCTTTCCTTTTTACTCATCAGTGATGTCCTTACCTGGGAAGATGTTAAATCTGAAAAAGGTGCATGGGATACAATGGTGTGGTTCTCGGCACTCGTCATGATGGCAGAAGGACTTTCGAAACTTGGATTCATCGGCTGGTTTAGTGCGATTATAAAAAATGAAGTTTCAGGAATGCCGTGGATCTGGGCATTCCCTCTTATCATTTTAGTTTATTATTACAGTCATTATCTTTTTGCTTCTGCAACTGCTCATGTGGCCGCGATGTATACGGCGTTTCTTGCAGTTTCAATCGCTCTTGGAATTCCCGGAAAACTTGCGGCCCTGATGCTGGGATTTTGTGGATCAATCTTTGGTGTACTGACTCATTACGGACACGGTCCGGCACCCGTCTTGTTTGGAACAGGATATGTAGATCTGAAAGACTGGTGGAAACTCGGATTTATTTTTTCAATTATTCTGCTGATCATCTGGATGGGTTCAGGGGCCTTGTGGTGGAAAATTCTCGGTATCTACTAAATCATAATCTTAAGAGCAATAGAGTACTAAACTATTGCTCTTTTCAATTTTCATTCAATTCGATAGAATTGCATAAATATGATTTTAAACCTGATTCATGTCATGTTTTAAACCAGAGTAAATGTTACATTAGACAAGTAACAAACTAAGGATTTTATGAAAAAAGTTTCATTAAGCACATGTGACGATTGTCCCTCGAAGAAAGATGGTATTTTTTGTCACTTAAATTTCTCTGAAATTGAAGACATCAGTCATCATAAAATTACCAATCATTATAAAAAAGGACAGGATCTGTTTGTTCAGGGAACTCACCCATTCGGACTATATTGCATAAGCAGTGGAAACATTAAACTGACGCAAACTGGTGTCGATGGAAAAGAGTCCATTCTCAGAATCGTTCATGCCGGAGATATTCTTGGACACAGAAGTCTTTTTACTGATGAAGATTTTGCCAAGACTGCAACGGCAATGGAAGATACAGAAGTTTGTTTTATCGATAAAAAATATATTCTATCTGTGATTGAAAAAAATCCATCGGTCGCACTTAACATTATCAGTAAACTTTCAAGAGATATGGGAAACGCAGAAAATAAAATGAGTTCACTTCACCAGAAAAACGTCCGTGAAAGGCTTGCGGAACTTCTTCTGTCACTTAAGGCCACGCATGGTGTACACGAAGACAATCGCTGGAGAATTAATCTTAAGCTTACCCGCGAAGAGATGGCCACAATGATTGGGACGGCCAATGAAACACTTATTAGATTCATGACAGAGTTTAAAGATGCAGGAATCATTGAACAGGAAGGTAAAATCATCTATATAAAAAAAGTTGATGAACTTCTTGAATGGGCCAATATTCACTATTAATTATTTTTTTCGAACATGATCTAGATTATATTTTCATTCTGATTCTAATTATAAGATGTGCATATGAAACAACCAATGCACATCGAATTAAGCAGCGATAATATTGAGAAGATCACTGCTCATTTCCCTTCAAAAATTTATAAGTCAAATTCTACTTTATTTTATGAAGGCCAGATTCCAATTTCAGGTTATCTGGTTGTCATAGGGTCTATTCAGATCAGCAAAAAAAAGAAATTTAAAAAGATGCTTTCAAGTGGATCGCTTGTAGGTTTTACAGAGCTTCTCAATAAAACACCAAGCCAGATCAGTGCTGAAGTTTTCCCTAATACACAAATTTGTTTTCTGGATAAGTCCACAATTCTTGAAGTTTGTAAGGTTGTTGATAATGAACTTTCTAATCTACTGCAAACCTTTCTGGTGGCGAAGTCATGAGCACTCCTTGCATACATTGTGATCAGGAAGTTGTTCATGCTTATTTTTCAGATAAATTATCTTCATCATCAGGACCTTTCTGTTGTCAGGGATGTCTGACTGTTTACAACATTCTCAACATGAAAGGACTTTCAGAATATTATACTATCAAAAAAAATATATCCATATTCAAGAAACGCGATCCGGTTAGTTTGAACGATAATCAATACTCGTACCTGGATGACCAGGACTTTCTACAAGAATACTCTTATAAAGGTCTCTCAGGACTTCCCACTATGGAATTCTATCTGGAAGGCATTCATTGTCTGGCCTGTCTGTGGATCAT
>JACMNL010000078.1 GCA_014378525.1 Bacteriovorax sp. | reverse complement strand
CAACGATGCCATGTTCCCTATCAAAAAAACGTTAGTTATCAATCCGGGAAGCCCGATCATTCAAAACGCATTGAAGCTCCATGAAAAAGGCAACGATGCTTTAGTGAAAAAGATCTGTCACCACGTTGAAGATCTTGCACACATTTCTTCTGAGGGTTTAAAACACGAAGACCGCGAAGCTTTCGTGAACCGCACTCAAGAATTAATGCAGGAACTGACGAATCTCGCTCTATAATTTTATCAGGGCCGGTTTAATCGCCGGCCTTTTCTATAAAAATTCCAGCTCCCTGTAAAAAATCTTCGCCCTATCCAGCAATCTCATTAAATCAAAATCATACTTCATTGCCTTTTTATAAAATAAAAAATACTTCTCCTCTGCTGCTATAGAATTAAACGGACTCACGATATTACTCGCAGTCTTATGTTTCACGCCATTCAAAAAAATATACTTCATGACGTTCTTTAATTGCCTGGCCGAGGATATCTGCCTGAAATGGTACCTATGTTTATAAACTCCACCTACTTGATTTTTAAATTTGTTGATCGCCTTACTGAGTGTCACTCCAAATGACTTCATTCCCTTTCCCAGAATGAAATTGTTGTCTGCTTCAATTAATAAATGAACATGATCATACTCTAATGAGAAGTGAATTACCTTAAGCCCCTGCTTCCTTGAATTCATAATCGCGCGCTTCAGAAAATTGAGAATCGTTTTATTTTTGATGTCTGCCTTAATCTTTTTGATCTTAACTGTAAGGTGAAGTGAACAAGGCCGGTGTAATTCCGGTCTGGATGTGTGCCTGATTCCTGCATCGTGGATGGCAGGTCTTCCCGCTCCTTTATAGTTCGTTAGTGCGATCTGAAAATTTTTTCTTAATTTTTTCTTCATTTGAAACTCCTGCTTATGGACTTTCAATTCAGGCAGACATCCACTCCTATATATACATAGGTAATTAAAACTCAAGCTTGATGGATGATTCAAAATTCGAAACTGTACTGCTGATTTTTGAATATTTGCGAAATAAGTGCCTGAAAATTGTAATAAGATTCAAGTTTTCCAGCAATTACCCGACAAGATTACTGGGTAATATTCTAACCGGGGTTTTGCGTTTGAAAGCAATGTCATCTTTAATTCTAGTTCTGGCACTTTTCGTTTCGTCTTGCTCAAGTCCTTCCTGGTTTCATAACAGTGAAGTCGATAGACATGTAGCGGCCGCAGTTAATCCGCCACTAAATTCGGATCAACTTTTTACTATTAAAAGTACAACTCAAACTCAGAATGGAAAAAACTACGTTAAAGATCTCGCGAACACTTTGAGCTATCAGGGTGTGGCCGTCGAGTATGTTGAAGATCCAAAACTTTCAAGTGATATAGCTTATAAGATTGTGCCGACAGTAGAAGACCAGGCCTACAAAATTAAAATCATTCACTCCGTGCAGGCAAAGATCGATGAAGATGCACAAAAAGAATTAATTAGAGTCATGAACCAGTTGATGACGGCAAAGTTCATGAGCCAGTTTTCTATTTTCGAACTTTATTTTAATGCTAAGTCAGAAGATTTTATTTCACTGCAGGTTTTAGGAAAAGTAAGAGCGGCCGCACTGAAAGAGCCGTTAGGTTACACTCCTGATAACGAATTTACAGCAAGATCTGCCAGCAGAATTGAATACTGGAAAGGTATCAATGAAAAATTTGAACATGAAGAACGTATATATAACAAACAGGTAAAAGTTCAGGATGAAGCAAGACGAGTTGTGATGGATGCTCTTGATAAAGCTTCAGATGATGAACAGTTCAGGGCACTGGTTGCTAAAAATGACCGCAAAGGTGCAGCGAAACTTTTAAAACAATATTTACCATGGGAGCAGATGCCTCCATTTGAAAAAATGTTCTGGGAAAACCATTTAGCAATTATGGCAGAACCACTTCCTTATGAAGACAGGATTCTAATCTACCGCGGGATCGATGACGATATTGTTCAGGTCGCTCAGGTTGGTGGAAAAGAACTTTCGCGTGAAGAGGCCATCAAGGAACAAAAAATATTTTTAATGTCGACGATGATGACAAAAAATCAGGGTACGTGGAACAGAAGATTAAGGTCATTAACTGCGATGTATGAAAAGTTTATGGGGACCGATGCACAAAACTCCAGTGAGTATGTTAAGTCGTCACGTATTACAAATATGTTCGTAAAACATTCGAAAGAGCCGAAAGGAAGTCCTTTCCTGTCTTATACTCCAAGTTTTTCTGTAGCAAACAGATTCGGATCAAAAAGAAATACGGCCTATTTTATCGACCCACGTATGATGTATTTTAACTATGCTTCGAAATACGCCGGAGAAATTGAATTTTTACTTCCGATCATGAGTTTTCCTGATGACCTTGCTGCTGTTTACGATATGACCATCACTCCTGAAGGGCTCGGTAAAGCAGAAGCATTCTTAAAAGAAAAATCGATCAAGAGACTTGATGAGATTCTAGGTGCAGGAAAAGGAGCTAAAACTTTTGAGCGCATCGAACTCAATTCCAAAAAGTACTTTGCTCCGGTTATGGGTGGTAAAGTCGGGGCCGTCACTCCTCCGAAGCCCGACGGGAAATTTGTGGCCTTCTTTAAATCACTTTTCGGTATGAATACTAAAAAAGCTGCTGAAGTTCTGGATGAGAAAAGTGATATGCCTTGTCTGGACCTGATTCAGTTATTCTGGAAATAACCCACTACCCTATTGAAATCTCTTTCAGGCCAACACAATACTAATTTGACGATGAATACCTGTGCCTTCATCATTTATGGATGTTTAAAACACTTATTGCTCTGTTCATAATAACAACCTCTACTGCATCAATGGCGTGCCCTGGTGCCTCATGCAAGACTGATGTTGAATTGAAAGTAAACCTGACTCAAAACGGTTTTGAGACCCTTAAAAAGATCTTTCTGAAGAAGTTTGACGGTGAAGAATCACAACGCTCGGACTACTACTTTGATATTTTCCAGAACAATCATTATTTTTTAAAGACAGCAGAACCACCGATAAAGCTTCGTTACATGTGGAATGGAAAAGACCTTTCATGGCAAACTCAAAAAACGACGAAGACAGATGCCCGCTCTATTTTTTCCATTAAAACAACAGATGCCATTTCGATGGACATCAAACATGACAATAAGATTTTTGAAGAAATTCAAAATTACCATGCAGCACTTGCAAAGCTTGATCCCTACGCTCTTACGATCGCAAAAAACATTCAACAGGAAATGCTTGATGCCGGCGTAATTGATTTCACCAGAACTCAATGCCAGCAATGTACAACAGGTGCAAAATACTTTTCCACTCACATGAACACTAAAAACCGCGTCAAGATTAAATTGAAACTCGACGATGACCAGTTCACTGTTCAGTTAGGTACAACAAATAATCGTGGTGTGGTAACTTATGAACTGGAAGCGGAAATTAAAAAAAGCAGTGATCTCTACAAAAGTGCAGACCGCTTAAACAACTGGCTTCAATCTCTGGGATTCAATTCTTCTCAAATTGATATTGCAGTTCCGGCCGAACCAACCGCAATCAGTGAAGAACAATTAAACAAACTCTTCGTACTCGGTGTTCAGAATAACTAATTCTTCCGGTGTAAGCTGAGTAGGATCTATACGGAGTAAAAAAGCTCCGATCTTTAAAACATCATCAACACCAAGGGCCGCTTTTTTCAAACGCGACTGATTAAGTAGAACTTCTTTTTTTGTATCGAGATTAGTAATCACTACGTGTCCGGTGATTGCAGGATGAACCTGGCACTGCATGCTCGCAATAGCTTTATCTTCTAAAACCACATCGCAATAAACAGAATTACCCAGCACCAGTTTTCTATCGACTGAAATAACTTTTTGTACTTCTGGTTTATCGGGTCTGGTGATGACAATTACTAAGGCCATGGTTTGAATTACCTCAATTACGTTTTGTTCAAGACTCTGACTAATTATAATGAAAAATAGGTGGCTCGAAGGAGTATTCTCTTTAGATAATTATATTCGCAACTTAGAAAAACAAAAAAAGAAAAGCGTTTTAAAAACTGCCAAATTTTGTGGCCTCAAATAAAAATAGCAGCCCTTAAGCTGCTATTTATTAAATATTATTCGTATTTTAATAATCAGAATTGCCGGCCATTACTGTTTCCAGATCAGCTGCGTGAGCGCGAAGTGGAATTACATTTCCGCCGAAACCTTTACCGTGAGTATGAGATCTTTTTTCGTATAGAACCTGAGACTCACCTCTTTCTGATTCTTCTTTACATGCAATACATTCAGTCGCTACTGGTCTTGCACGAAGACGGTTGATTTCAATTTCTCCGTCACACTCTTCGCAAACTCCGAAAGTTCCACTCTTGATTTTGAAGAGAGCATTATCGATTTTCTTTAACATAAAATTTTGTCTGCCAAGAAGCTTTAGATCAAGTGCTCGTTGAAGATCCTCTTGAGAAAGATCGACTTCGTCACCTTTTTCATTTGTAGATTCAATCATCTTCATTTCGTTAAGAGTTGTTTTCTTAAGTTCAATAAAAAGATTTTCAAATTGCTTCATCATTTCACCGTTCATAAATACTCCTTATAATAAAACTTTTTTTCAATCCTTCGTAGTACTCGTGAAAAATCCTCTCTCACAAAACCACTCTTCCTGAGTGATTGTGTTTCTATAATGCATAGGCGATGCCAACTTAAAAGCTCTGATAATGTAAAAAAAAAGGGCCGTAGTGGCCCTTTATATGATTCCTATCTAATTTTTGGAGTCTAATTTACTCTGCCTTAAGTGCAACATTGTCCAGACGTAAATGAATTTTATCACTTACATCAGTATAGTACGTACTCTTGGTTTGTGACTGTGATGATTTGTTTTCAAACGCGCACTTCTTATAGTCTCTATGATCTAAAAAATCTTCGAGGTCTGTCATCGCTTGTTCAAAAGGAACTTCTTCATCAGGGTAGAATCTTAAAACTCTTTTAATAGATGTCTCTACGTCTGATAGAACGTCATTCGCCGTTACATCAGAACATTTTGATAAATCAGGAACGTTAACTTTTTTTTCTGTAAGTCTTGTTGATACAGGAACGTCTTCAGCAACGTCGTACATAAACTGTGCAATCGTCATTATAGCGTCTGAATCTTTGAATGAGTAAATCGTGCGCGCTTCTACCGATGGTGCGATTGTAGCGATGAATAGAGCGGTTAAAATAGAAAAGGCGTACTTCATAAACTCTCCTTAGAGTGGTTATGAAAGTACGCCTCGATTTTTAAAATGATAAATAATATTTTTTCATAGTAGCTATCTAATAATTACATAGCAGTATAAGTCACTATTTCCTCGTCTGATTTGTTATCCGGACGGGGACCCTCTCGAGCTGTCGGAGGGGTGGATTTAAGTCGTGTAGAAGTTTATTGAACCAGGTTTTAAGTGCAGAGAGTGTGAAAATTCCTTTTTTACCGATCATCATTCTTTGATCTCTCATTGTGTTTAGTCCCCTATTAAAAGTTGATCTAAGCCTTCCTTGCTTCTCACTGTACATCTCCTCCATCCTAGACGAGACCAATCGATCAAAAATCCATCCTAGATCTTCTCTCTTTCTTAATTATTACTAAAGCGAGATTCGTGCCAAGAGTGGTCCTACGCAAATCCTAGGACTTGGTTCTACGGATACGCGTAGTAATGCTTTGAACGATGGGAAATGACACTGCCAAAAAGTAACCGACTAGGTCTTTCGGGGCGGAGATGACACTGTCAGGATTCTAACACCCCCTTGTAAAAATTTCTTAAACACCAAACGGCAGGGACTTTCACGTTACCATCAAGAAAATTATTTTAACGTCCACGACGAATTATTTAAGGAGCCATAAATGAAAACTGCACTTTTATTATCTCTAATGACTGTATCTATGATTACAACAGCACACGCGAAATCACTTATCGGAAGTGTTGACTCATACATCATTGCAAAAAGTGGAACGGTTGTTTCTATTGGATCAAACGAAATTGAAGATGACGGTTCTACGGCAACATTTTTTAGTTATGCTCTAGGAAAAAAGATTACTGTAAATATGTCTGAGCTTTCAAAGTCTACAAGATCAGAAATTGCTGACGTCAAGGCCGGAGAAAGTGTACTTATCAATACTCCGACTGTATCTGGAAACAACATTACACGTACATGTGTTGTGTTTAACCTATTCGAAAACAAACAAGCTTACGTTGGTTGTAAAACTTATGAAGCTGACGCGGTTGCCGGTTACAACATTCCTCAACGTCTTGATTACATCATTCAAAACGTAGAATCAGGTGTAGTTCCTGAAGTGGCAAACGTAGAGAATTTTTCTAAAGGTGATAAAGTAGAATTAACGGTAGCAACTAAAACAATTAAGGCCGGAAAATCTGTAAGAATTCTTGCTCTTTATAAGAATGGCCAGGCGCTTGTTGAACCAACACTTGCAGGAATCAACTTCTTAAACTCGTCAGGAATCCTAAATAGATTTGGAATTGAAAGAGTAAGCATCAACGACCTGAGATAATTCTAGACGTAAGTCTCTGATGAATCTTTGTTAATGATCAGTTGTCCTTTATCGATTTTAATACGAACTTCGACCATAATCCTTTCCTGGGCCTCTTCAACCTTGCTTGCAAGTTGTGGAGGTCCTAAAAGGATCTCTTCCATTTCCTGGCGCATTCCCCTCGGTGAATTTTTCAGAATGTGTTCTTTTAATTCAGGCGATGCGATTCTTAGTGCCAGACCCATATCAGAAATTTTTATCGACCTTAACAACTCGATCATCATCATCGGTGTGAGAAATTGCAGGTCATCAAATGTGTACATACTTTTATGAAGAACTTCGGCCATCTTCGGGTCTTTTTTAGAAATAGTTTCCAGCACAGCTTCGCGCGCTGATTTCGATAGTCCCGCCAGCATTTTTGCAGCTGCTTTTACTCCGCCTTGAAATTTCATTTTTTTCTCCTTAGCAGTGTGGGTTTTCTTTCATCAAATGTGATTGCACGTAATCGAAGACTCCGTCTTCCAGACTTGTGAATTCAAATCCAGGTAAGGCCTCATTCAGTTTTCCCATCTCAGCTTGAGTGTAATACTGGTACTGCCCTCTGATGGATTCAGGCATATCGATGAATTCTATTTTAGGAGCGATCGCCATTGCCTTGTAAGTTGCATTGACCAAATCAAGGAAGCTTCTCGCCTTCCCTGTTCCCAAATTATAAATTCCTGAGAACGTATGCTTTTCCGGGTCGGCCAATTCAATCATCACACGTACAACATCTTTGACGTAAACAAAGTCACGCAACTGTTGTCCGTCTTTAAACTCAGCTCTGTGTGACCTGAAAAGTTTTACCGGAGTTTTTGCCTTGATCTGTTCGAAAGATTTGTGAACGATCGAGCGCATGTCTTCTTTATGGTATTCATTCGGCCCGTAGACGTTGAAGAATTTTAATCCAAACCAGTGGTCCGGTTTTTTTTCTTCTTTTAAAATCCACTCATCCACTAACTGCTTTGAGTATCCGTAGGGATTCATCGGCATCAGGTTTTCGATATTTTCATGAGCGTCGCTGTAGCCTAGTTCTCCGTTTCCATAAGTGGCAGCAGAGCTGGCGTAAATGAACGGAATATTTTTTGTAGCGGCAAAACGAAACAGTGCCTGCGAGTAAGAAACATTGTTCTTCATTAAGAAGTCCATGTTTGTTTCAGTGGTTGAAGAGCATGCTCCCATGTGAAACACAAGATCAGCTTCTGCGATCAGGTCATCGTACTCGCCTGAAAATAATTCATCGGCGTGGATGTATTCCAGATATTTTATTCCGCGAAGGTTTTTCCACTTAGTAGAATCTTCCAGTTTATCGACGATCACTAAATCTGTGTGGCCTAAATCATTTAATTGTTTTGCCAGTACACTTCCGATAAATCCTGCACCACCGGTAATTAGAATCATGCACACACCTCTTTTGATTTAACCCTGTCGAATAAAACTTTTCCGCCAAAGATTAAAAGAACAATCAGTTTTGTCGTATCCAGGTAACGATAAAAATTATGGTACTGGGCATGTCTGCTTTGCAGAACTGCGTACATCGGGTCAGAGACCAGTGTGTTGTGAATTTCATAAGTCGTATTGGTAATCATCGGAGTCATGTAGAACTTGTAGACAAGTGAGAGAATGAAAAGTGGAATTGCAAAGTAAAACCATTTTCCATTACATGATGTTTTCCAGTTGGCGTACGAACCAGTCAGAACCAAAACAGCAAAGACAATTTCAAAGGCATTGAAGCGCCCAAAGACTGTCATCCCGATTTTTCCGGCATCGATGATGCTTGAAGAATTTCTGAAAACTGTAGGGATCGTTACAATGTCTACCAGAACAGTCATGAGAAACCATGAAAGGATAAATGGCAGAACAAGTTCAACAGAGATTTTTTTTAAAGTACTCATTTTTTCGCCTTCTGGTCTTTCATATGTACGCGGTGAAGATACGGGTGAACAATCCATGCTACTAACAGAACTCCAACCTCAAATAAAATACAGCAAGGAATCCATACCGAGAGCATCGAGATAACATCCGGTGGAGAAAAGATCGCTGCAAAAATAGAAAGACCAACGTACACATAACGGCGCATGCCTCGAAGTGACTGCTTGGTTACGATTCCCATGAATCCTAAAATAAGAAGAATGTTAGGAACCTGAAAAATAAATCCCAGGAATAAAAGAATCTGGCTCGATGTCTGGATGTAATCGCGAAGGTTGATGTTCGCCTGAATATCTTTGGCACCGATGCTCGATAAAAATGTGAAGACGAATGGAAAAGCGATGTAATAACCAAACGCCATTCCCGATAAAAATAAAATCCATCCTAAAATCATGAAAGGTTTTACTGCGCGCGCTTCATGAGCGTGAAGGCCGGGTCTGATGAAACTCCAGATCTGATAAAACCAGAACGGAGAAGAAATTGCGATGGCCCACCAGATGGAAACGTCGACCTGCACCCAGGCCTTCTCAAAAATACTGTGGTAAACCAGTACGCCAGCTTTCGTATCGTGAAGCGAGTGCCTGATAGGCAGTAATAAATATTCGGTGATATCGTCGACAAAATAAGTCGTCAATGCGAACGCTATCACTAAAATCCACACGATTTTCATGATCACTTTACGCAGATCTTCGACGTGTTCCCAAAAACTCATTTCTTTCAAATTATGCTCACTCGTGTTTCTTGCAATCTATAGCTAGAACTATATACTTAGAGCTAATAATTGTAAAAATTTGTTGGAACATTCTCATGCTTAAAAACTTTTCGTTCACGCTAATCCTGATTGCTGCCATCGGGTATAGTGCAGAGATTTATGCTGCTCCTAACTTGTTACTACAATGCTTAGCAAAAGAAGAAGAAAAGCTGAACAAGCGCGGAACTCAGAATGCGCTCTATCGTTTGAACCAGGAATTTGTAAATGAGCTGGCAGCGAGTAACGATATTATGCTGAAAAAAGTTTATGTGGACGAGATTTGTAACTCACGTTCCTACTCACCTTCTGTGGGCCTTTTAAGAATGCTT
>JACMNL010000077.1 GCA_014378525.1 Bacteriovorax sp. | reverse complement strand
GGAAATCCCTGACCGCCATGAGTATGGCCGGAAAGCTGAACATCATATTTTAATTTTGAAGTTAAAAAACATGTTTTAGGCTGATGAGACATTAAAATTTTGTAAGCGTTTACTGGAATACCTTCAATGGCTTTTGCCGGATCATAAGGATTTTTCTGGTCGTATTTAGTGCTGGAAATATCAGTTACTCCAGCCAGATAAAATGGAGAATCGTTATGAGTTAATTGAACGTTCTCATTATTTAAGACTTTGATTCCCAGGCTTGAAATGTAATCACTCCATTCTCTGGAGTTCCAGTAGTACTCGTGATTACCCGTTGTAAAAAATGTTCCATGTTTTGATTTAAGTTCTTTAAGCGGAATTAAATCTTCCGCGATATTTTCAACCTGTCCATCAATGATGTCACCAGTAATGACGACAATATCCGGATTGAGAGCATTCACTTTTTCAACCAGTAATTTCACGAAATCAGCTTTTAATACTGGGCCGATATGCATGTCTGAAAGCTGAACTATTTTCAGGCCTTTTAAGTGAGAATGATTTTCAGCTAAAGGAATGTTAACTGGAACGATTTTGGGATCAAACGAATTTACAAATCCTACTCCAGTAATGATTCCACTGCCGGCAACTGTGGCCACAGTAAAATTACTTTTTAAAAAATTTCTTCTTGAGAAGGCATTTTCATCTTTGCCAGGATTTTTAATTTCCTGGTTTTTAAGCAGATATTTTTTCCTTAAGAATTTTAAAAAGGAAACTCCATCAAGAGCTAAAAGAATGAGGGCAATGAATCCAAAAAATCCTAACAGGGTATTACTTGTAAGAGTAAGCGCTGTAAACCAGCCGCCTTTAAAATTGGTTCTTGAAAGGAAACGAAACATCGTCGAGAAAATAATGAAAAAATCAAAAAACCAGGCCCAGCCATTATTTAAATTGTAATGGATGACGAAGTGACGCCGAAAGCTTAATCGAAAGTATAGCCATACAGCTACTGATAAAATTGCAGAAACAATCGTAGGAATTAGATTCATTTAAATAGTATAGATTCTAAATTGATTTATTAATACGTTTTTTAAACGGCATCGATAAATTGGAGACAAGATTGGGCAGGTTTAACTGGGGAATGCTTACTTCAAGGAATAGTTGCCAGTAAAAGTAAAATCCAACCGGAAACAAAAATACTAATAAAATAGTCCTGTCGATTAAACTTGCAAGAAGGGCCGTCTCGAAAGGGATTCCATATTGTTTTGCGACGTAAGCAGTAATGATTTCCTTTACTCCAATATTTCCCGGAAGGACCTGAAACAGAGAAGCCACCATCAGAATTAAACTGATTTCAAAACTCTGGGCAAAGGAAAGATCAATTCCTATTGCTAAAAAAGATAAATATATTTTAAGTGGAAAAAGAATAAACATTCCGATCCAGCACAAAGTTGCAAGAGCAGTAAGTTTATAATCCTTCAGATAAAATTTAGGAGAGTGCTTACGTTTAAATTTAAAAAACTTTGCGATTGTTTCTGTTGCAAAAATTAATATCGACCCGGAAATTGCCAGAGCTATAAAAACAGACTCAAGCAAGACGAATATTGTATCGTTTTTTTTCAAAAAAAATTCGCAGTAAATAATTCCCATGATCCCTAAAAACGTAAAACCTATCAGAACAATTGCAAAACTCATTGCGAGAAATTCACGCATAGGAAGTTTCTTTTTATCTTTGATATAAAGCATACGAATACCTGTTCCACCGTTTGCAGGCAGAAGCATGTTGAATAATTCAGAAACCATGCAGAGGCCATACCATTCTTTAAACGTGAGAAGGATATTGTGTTTTTTTAAAGGAAGTTTATGAGTCATTCCAAGCAGCCAGAAATAAAGTGCATGAATTAAAATTAGTAGAACAACGAAAGGAAGTTTAACAGATTTTAATTGAGTGAAACTGTTGCTGTTTTTTTGGACATAAAAAATCAGTCCTGCAAAAAGCGCAAGAGAGAGTACCAGAAGTATGGCGTGATAGATCTTTTTATTCTTTTCACTCATGGGCGGCATTATAGTGAATCTGATGCGTTTACATTGAGAAAATGTAAACTTTACATGATAGTTTGGGAGGCGTATTATTCGCTAACTAGCAATAAAAACTAGGGTAAAATCTAATGTACAAACTTTCAGCCTTCAATCCCTCGATGCTCCGTAAAATGGTAGTCTGGTGTTCACTTGCTGTAGTGATCGGTGCATTTTCCGGACTTGCTTCCACCTTATTTTTTAACTCTGTAAATTGGGCGATTGAATTTCGACGTGCCCATACCTGGCTGATTCTTTTTCTTCCTGTCGCAGGATTTTTTGTGGCCTTATTTTACAAAACTTACGGTAGCGGAGTTGAAAACGGAAATAATCTAATTCTCGATGAAATTCACGATCCGAAAAAAATCATCCCGTTTCGAATGGTGCCTATGATTTTTATCGGTGCAGTTATTTCACATCTATTCGGGGCTTCTGTCGGACGTGAAGGTGGTGCTGTTCAGATGGGCGCCGGTATCAGTGACCAGTTTTCAAAATATCTCGATAAATTTTTTACGAATAGAAAACTAATTCTGATGATGGGGATGAGTGCTGGGTTTGCTTCAATCTTCGGTACTCCGATTGCCGGAGCTATTTTTGGTTTCGAAGTTTTATTCATCGGCACATTGGTCTACGATGCTTTGTTGCCATGTTTAGTGGCCGCTATTTCCGGTTATTATACGGCACTTTTATTGGGCGTAGTTCATCCACATTATTTTTATCTCGAAGTTCCAAATATTTCTGTAATTGGACTTTTAAGTGCTGTCGTTGCAGGAATTATTTTTGGTTACGCTGCAAAGTTTTTTGTCTGGTCGATTCATAAAGTAAAAGATCTTTATAAGGTATACATTCCGAATAATCTTTATCATCCCATCATCGGTGGAATGATCGTGATGGTAAGTTTTTATGCCATTGGTTCAGATCGCTATCACAATCTTGGTGAAGAAATTATTCATGCGAGTTTTACTCAACATGTTTATCCCTGGGATTTTCTGGGCAAAATCTTTATGACTTCAGTTTCTCTGGGATCTGGTTTTAAGGGTGGGGAAGTGATGTCACTTTTTTACATCGGTTCAACTCTGGGAAATAGTCTTTCATATATTTTACCGCTGGATTACCCTGTGCTCGCTGCACTTGGTTTTGTTGCTGTCTTTGCCGGTGCTGCCAATGTTCCAATTGCCAGTGTTATTCTTGCTTTTGAACTTTTCGGACCGGGCATAGGAGCTTATGCAGCATTAGCTGTTGTATCGAGTTATCTTTTTTCTGGCGGACATGGCATTTATCATTCACAACGCACTCATTTAGAGAAAAATATCTGAGCACTTGTCTTCAACTAAAATGTAGTTGATATAGACTTTTCTTTAGTTGATAATCTTCTCCATGCTGGAAGGACTTCTAGGAAATAAATCTGCTGAAAAAGTTATGCTCGCTCTCTATGAGAACGGGGAACTTCACGCGTCTGCTATTGCCCAAATTTATGGAACTGCCCTGGACCCGATTAAAAAACAACTTGAAAGATTTGAAGAAGCTGGATTTCTTGTTTCGAGAGTTGTTGGTCGTTCACGTCTTTATAGCTTCAACGAAAAACATGTCATCATCGCTCCATTAAAAGAGCTGCTTGCTATCGCTCATCAAAACGAATTTAAACATAAAAAGAAAAATATTAAACGAGAACTTATTTCAACGAGAGAATTATGAAATCGAACAAATTTAAAATTATTGGAATTATCGCGGCCATCTTTTTGGTGCTGGTTGGAGGAATCGTTTATTACGCTTCTACAAAACTAAACCCGGAAGAAATCAGAAAAATCGCTATTGCTCAAACGGAGAAAGTTTTTCCGAATGCAGTGACAACTCTGGGTAGTGTAAACATTCACTGGGGTCTTAACTTTAAGATTGAACTTCACCAGTTCGCACTTAATACAAAAAATCCTGAAGGTAAGCCGGTGGAAATGATGGCCGTTGATAACTTTCTGGTAAAAGTTCCCTTATGGGCCATTTTAACAAATGGTGGAGTGATTGAAATCCAGCTTGATAAACCTCTGATGAACTACGCTGAGTTCCCGGTTGGAAATAACTGGACGTACGCAATGGGTGACAAAAAAGAAGACGATAAAAAAGAAAAAACTCCAGAAGAAAAAGCAAAAGAACAAGAAAAGGCGATCGGACTATTTGGAAAAAGTAAAATCAACGTAAAACTTTCTGAATTAGCAGTTAAGTATGCTCTTAGATCAAACTCAAACGGCCAGATCAATATCTCGCGCTTTCTTGTGAAAGGATTAAACTTTGAATCATCAACTGCTTTTGAAATTGCATCAGATGCAAAATTCGTTATGGCAGACACTTCGGTTGTCTCATTTAATACAATTGCCATTGGAGAAATCAACATTGCTGACTTTGTAAAAAACGGTTCTGTTAGTTCACTTGTCATTGTTAAAGTTAACAACATTGCAAAAACAGGTCTTGAATGGAAATTTCCCGAGATCACGACAAACCTTAATCTAGTTCTGAAAAAAGACGGAGAAATTTCGGGTTCAGTAGCAACCTCATTTGAAACTCAAAATAAATTATCTGCAGATTTCAAGATGACTAAAGAAATTGAAATTTCAAATATTAACGTCGATATCATTTTAAAAGATGTCGGTCTGATCATGGGCCTTGACCATGCAATCGATCTTTCAAAAGCTAAACTTACTTCAAAAGGAAAACTTCTTTATACTGAAGATAAAAAAATCGATGCGGACTTAAACTTCGCGATCACTCCCGGGATTGGATACTCAAAAGACGGCATCGTTGCAACGACAAGTGTAGACGGATCTTTCAAGAAAAAAGATATCGCGATCAGAGTCAAGACAGATGTTCTTGGCGGGAAAGTAGATACACTGGTTAACGGTGAATTTGATCCAAATGAAAAATTTGAAATGAAAGCTCTTAAACCATTCGACATTAAGGTTACGGCCTATGGAATGAAGATTCCTGAAAAAGTAATCCAGCAAAAACTATGGGCGAAAAAAGATCCAGCTGAAGCTGCTAAAGAAGAAGCTGAAGCCGAGAAAATCCGTCTGGCTGCAGAAAAAGCAGGAAAACCTGCACCAGGTCTACCTCCGGCAAATGTGAATGTTTCATGGTCGAGTATCAATGTTGGTGGTGAAGACTTTTCCGGCAAAGGAAAAATTGTCGTAAGTGCACATGCAATTGCCATCGATGGAATGACTTTCAAGTTTTCAAAAGGAACAGGAAAAATTACACAAACGATGAAGCTGGGAGAAAAATCATCTGAATCGGTTTTCGATTTGGGGATTTCAGATCTTAATCTTTCATCTTTCAAACCTTTCCTTCCTCCATTCGTGGAAAATTTCTCGGGAACTTTCAGCGGAAAAATTAACGGTAATGCAAAACTTTTTAAAGCACCGAACTCAGCGCCACAATATGATGTAAACGTCGCAGTTGATGCGAAAAAAGGTGAGATTAAAAAACTTAACATCTCTGAATACATCGCTCCACTTCTGGCAAGCATTCCTATGGTTAAAGATAAAGTGGCCGGTAAAGATCTTAAGATCGACGGAAACTTCGAAACTCTTACGATGAAAGGACGTTTCCAGAACGAAACATACAATCTTGCAGACTTTAATTTTGTAGGCCTTAACAAGCGTGTAGAGATCAAAGGTTCAGGAACAATTTATCCGATTCCTGGTTACGCAAAACAATCTAGCATGGATGTTTATTTTACTGACAACGGAAATATCGGTGACATCATTCAAAAAAATGTTGGCGCAAGAGTTTTACCTGTAAGACTAACAGGGCCAGGATACGCTATGAAACCTGATGCAGGATTTACTCTTTCTCGAATCGCAAAAGGAGCTGCAAAAACAAAAGGCATGGAAGCCGTTAATAAAGTCATCGACAAAAATATTGATAAAGTAGTTCCTGAAAAAGCGAAAGAACAAGTGAAGGGATTATTAAACGGTCTGTTCAAGAGAAAATAAGAATGAAAAATGTATTAGAGCCATTAAAATATGAAAGAGAGTCTTTAAAACTACTGGACCAGAGACTTCTTCCTACGGAAGAAGTTTACGTCACGATTAAAACCATTGAAGACGCTTACAGAGCGATTCAGGATATGGTTGTAAGAGGCGCACCACTTATCGGCTTTACCGGTATCTGGGGAATGGCGCTTTTTTTAAAGAACAATCCAAAAGTTGTTTTCCCACAGTTCGAGCAGGCAGCTCAATACTTAAAAAGTTCAAGACCGACGGCCGTGAATCTTGCCTATGAAATCGACCGTTGTGTTGAAATGGCAAAAAAAGAAACTCACCTGAGTGCACTTTATCCAAAGCTGGTTGAGTTTGCTCAGACAGAAATGAATAACCTTTATGAGAAAAACCTGAAGATGGCGAAGTTTGCTGAAATCGAACTTCAAAAAATTTATGGTGACCGTCCGCTTAACGTGATGACGATTTGTAATACGGGAACACTGGCCTGTGGAGTTCTGGGAACAGCACTTGGAGTTATCGTTCATCTTCACCACCAGAAAAAAGTTAAAGAAGTATACGCTTCTGAAACACGTCCATATCTTCAGGGATCGAGGCTTACGAGTTTCGAGTTAATTAAAGAAGGCATCGATCACAAAATCGTAGTTGAAGGCGCAGCTTCTTACCTGATGAAAAATAAAATGGTCGACGCCATTTTCGCAGGCGCTGACCGCATTGTTGAAAATGGTGATACTGCAAATAAAGTCGGAACATCTAGTTTAAGCATTATCGCAAAACACTACGGCATTCCTTTTTATATCGTCGCACCTGTCAGTTCATTCGACTTGAACATGAGGACAGGGGATGAAATTGAAATTGAACTGCGTGACCAGAATGAAATTTTAAAATATAAAGACGTTCACATCGCTCACCCGGATGCTAAAGCCTTGAACCCGAGCTTCGATGTTACGGATCACTCATGCATCACTGGAATTCTCTGTGAGAACGGAGCGATTTCACCAGTGACTGTTGAAAATGTAAAAAGGATCGCAGGGCAAAAATGAGACGAGCTAGTATTGATATAGGATCAAATTCTGTACTTCTACTGGCAGTAGAATTAAACGATGGCATAATCACAACCGAACTTTTGAATGAATCGTTCATTACTTCGTTGGGGAAAGATCTCGATGTAACAAAAAAGTTTCATCCTGATTCAATGAAGGCCACATACGAAGCTCTTGCTGAATATAAAAAACTTCTCGATAACATAAATTTTCCCGTTCATGATGTAGTGGCCACAGCAACAGAGGCCAGCAGAGTTTCAACAAACTCACGTGAGTTCTTTAAAAAAATTAAAGACGAACTTGGATTCACGATCCAGATAATTTCCAGTGATGGAGAAGCTTACTACACTGCTTTAGGTGTCGTTTCTTCATTGGATAAAAGTGATGGAAAGATTATCGTCATGGACATCGGTGGAGCTTCAACCGAACTCATTCAAATCGACACTGCACCTTTTAAAATCATCAAATCAATTTCTCTACCGGTTGGATCAGTGAGAGCTACAGACTGGAAAGCAAAAGGCGAATTCGATTCTAAAATTACAGAAATTTTAAATAAAGACTTAAACGACTACCGCACAGACACTCTGGTTTGTGTCGCCGGTAGTATGACTGCCTTAGCATCAATCTATCTGGGCCAGAAAGTGTATGAGGATTCAAAAGTTGAAGGTATGAAAATTTCTTTCAAGTCATTCTCGGAATTCGCTCATGACCTGAGAAATACCAGTGTAGAAAATCTTCTGATGTTGTTTCCATTTTTGGGAAAACGCGCACCGATGGTTGGTGGTGGATCTCATGTCGCAGAACTGATTGGCAATAAATTAAAAATAGATACAATTAAGATATCAACACGCGGCCTTCGTTACGGAACAGTTATTACTGGGGGAATAGATGAGCAATATCTCTAATGGGACAGACGCACCAATCATGTTTAAAACTGGAACGGTGATTTTCGCTCAGGGAAAACCTTCAAAATATCTTTACCTCGTTAAAAGTGGTGAGGTTAGACTCATGAAGTTTAAAGGCAACAGCTTATCAGGTATTCAGGTTTGCGGAGAACGCGAAATTCTCAATGAAGTGGCGATCCTTACAGGTAAACCAAACGAGCTGACTGCCATCGCTAAAACTGACGTAGAGCTGGTTTTAGTTGATCAGAAAGACGTTATAAGTGTAATTAAAAATTCACCATCATGGATTCCGGAAATTTTCGAAACATTATGTGAGCGCTTGAAGCACACTCAAGACATGATTGAAGAACATAATTTATCTGGTGATAAGGATCCTAGACTAGTCATTACTAAAGACGAAGAGAAAAAGTATATTCAAGCACTGGCAGACTTCAACGCCGGCCAGTCTTAAATAATAATATTAGAAATTAACTTGTTTTCTTTTTTTCAAAGAGACCAGAACTTCAATAATCTTGTTCTGTGCTCTTTTGATATCACGTTTCTCAGTTGAGTAAGGTGTCTTTAAAACTCTAAACGCTTCTTCAGCATAATCTCTTCCTGCAAGTGAAAGCAGGCGACGTTGAAACGCACGTTCGATATTTTTAAGTGCCATTCCTAAAATAGGAGCTGTTACGTATTGGAAAATCATTCCTAACTCGGAATCAGAAAGATTATCAAGGTCTGAGAAAGTAAAACACTGCTCAGTTAATTCTTCTGCCAGTTGTGGGTTTCTAGCTTTAAGATTTTTAAGGAGTGTAGCGCGTTCTGTTCGAGGCATATGCTGAAGCATCTCGATGATCTGAGCTTTACCATTGATAAAAACTCCACTTGCGCTGTTGTTATTCTTGTCTTCCATTAATTCTCCCACATATAAATCTTTTTAAATTCTGCTATCGAGGTTACTAGGCCTTGAGCTTTGCATTTGCTTTCTGGAATTTATCTCTCGAATTTTCCAGAGTCTTCTGGTGAGATTCGTTGATCTCAGTTAACTCATTATTCTGAGACATTTTTATTTCTTCAACTTGTTCCTGGTGAGTCTTGCGAAGGTTTTCAAGTTCAGTTTTTAAACGGTCATTTTCTTCAGCAAGAGAGCGCGTTTGTTTCTGGCGAATTTCACCAAGTTTAGTTTCCTGCTCATTCTTCATATTGCTTAAACGAGTGTCGTAATCTTCACGCATCTTTTTAAGCTCCAGTTCTTTCTGCTTAGATTCTGTAGTGTATGTGCGCTCATTTTCTGTCTGCATTTTTTTTGTCTCAACTTCATAGCGCTTGGATTCGGACTCCATGTATTTTTGAGCTTTGAGATCATTTATATTAGACATATCTTCCCTTTTTTTAAATCTTTGCATCGAGGTTAATCGCGTCTTAATATATGATACGAAGATCATATTCATAAAAGTAGGAGGCAAATATGTCCGCTCAGGAAAAGATTTATCTAGTGCAGGGAAAACGCACTCCATTTGGTAAATTTGGTGGTTCATTAAAAGATGTAACCCCTGTAGATCTGGCAGTTCATGCTTCTAAAGCACTGATTTCTGAAATCAAATTAGACGCTTCAAAAATAGATCAGGTTATTTTAGGAAATGTTTGTACATCATCCACTGATACAATGTACGGCGGCCGCCATCTCGCTTTGAAATTAGGATGTAGGCAAGAAACTCCAGGTGTCGTTATCAATAGACTTTGTGGATCGGGTATTGAAGCTATTTTAATGGCCGCACGCCTGATTAAAACCGGTGAAGCACAATGTGTGCTTGCAGCTGGAACAGAAAACATGTCAATGGTTCCGCACTTAACTTACGGATCAAGATTTGGAACAAAATACGGTTCATTAAAATCTGTCGATATGCTTTTAGATGCTCTCACTGATCAGTACTCACAAACACCAATGGGAATTACTGCAGAAAATCTTGCAGAAAAATTTGAAGTGACACGCGAACAGTGTGATCAGTTTTCTTTCGATTCACATCAACGTGCTTCACAGGCATATAAGGATGGACATCTTCAAGGTGAGATCGCTCCTTTCCCTCTTAAAAAAGGTGTATGCGATAAAGACGAACACTATAGAGATGATGCTTCACTTGCAGAAATGAAAGGCCTGAGACCAACATTCAAAGCTGATGGTGGTGTTGTCACTGCTGCTTCAGCTTCAGGAATTGTAGATGGTGCTGCCAGTGTAATTGTTGCGAGCGAATCTTTTTGTAAAGCCAATGGACTGACTCCACTTGCAGAAATCATCGACGGATTTGTTATCGGTGTTGATCCAAAAATTATGGGAATCGGACCGAGTCCTGCAATCAAAGGATTACTAAAAAAAGTAAATATGAAATTAGAGCAGATAGATTTGTTTGAAATCAATGAAGCTTTCGCAGGCCAGGCACTTTCATGTATGAAAGACGTCAACATTCCTCACGATAAAATTAACTTGTGGGGTGGAGCAGTGGCACTAGGCCATCCGCTTGCAGCTTCAGGTGTGCGTATTGCCCATACGCTTGCAAGACAGTTAAAACATTTTAACAAAGACTACGGTATTGCTTCCGCTTGTATTGGTGGCGGACAGGGGATCGCAGTTCTTCTAAAAAAAGTTTAGGAAAAAAAACGAACTATGAACGATTTGGTTTTCACACATTCTGATTATCTTGAATTTCGTAACTGGTTAAACTTAAACCTCGATGGTTTGACATGGCAGGGACGTTTCAAGAAAGAGTTTGAATCTTTCTGGGAAGTTTTCTTTGAAGAAAATTTAACAGTGAGAAAACTTATCGTTCGTTTCGATTACGCTTACTCGCAAGTGCGAATCGGATCACTTTCATCATGGTTTTTGTGGTTAAGAGATAAATTTTTAAGTTTCATTTTTTTATTCAAAGATAAAACGATCGGTGAACTCGCAGAAGAGTCCGACATGAATCCATCTTTACTGGCAACGATCCTGAGAAATTATCTGCTCGATGAATTTCCACATCTGGATCAATATTTAAGTGATGTTTTTCAGGTGGGAAATGTTTTAAGCCCGAATCTTCATACATCTTATGCAAAAATCCAGCTTGCCTTAGGTATTCCGACACCGCAGATCGGTTCGAAAGAAGATGAGATTATGCCTTCAATGGAAGTCACACTTTTTGATGAGTGGGGAATTTTCCTGAAAAAAATGAAAGCAGATTTTCAGACGAACGGTTTTGATTTAGAAAAAATAAAAGAACGGTCTAGTTTTTTAAAACAAGTACGCGTAGTTCAGGACATCAGTATTTTATTATTGCTGTTTACTTTGACAATCTACGGAGTCCGTCAGGGAAATATCTGGTACGAAAGATATCTGGCCAACAAAGTTAGCATTTATGAACCGCAATTTACCTGGCTGAATAAAAGCGGAGTTTTTAAGGGTCTTGAGAAAAAACCGGTGAAAGAATACAAACTGGATTTCGACGGCATTAAAGATATTTCTAAATCGAGTGACGTCACAGAATTTTTCGATCCAAATACTTACGAAGAAGAAACGGATGTAACAGATTCTTCATTTGAAGATATTCCAAAAGATTTTAATAAAGCAGATAAAGTCAGATCAAAATTCGAAGGCGATGCTGAAAACGCCAATGGATATCGCGAGACAACTGGTGGAACGACAAAAACATATCGCCTGATGATGACGTCGACAAATACCTACGCAACCAGAGATCAGATCAACGAACTCGTAAAAAAATACCAAGGGTCTCCGGTGAAAGATTCAACCCCGGGTGCTGATGTTCCAGGTGGAGTTTATTACAACATATATATTCCTCAAGCGAGTTTCAAAGAATTTATGAGTGAGACGATGAAAGTAAATCAATCGAAGTTGATGGAAAGTAATACGTCGAATGTAAAAAATGTTCCGGGAAAAACGCGCGTCTTCATCATGGTGAAGTCGATCTAGAAACTACATCTGGGCGTCGTTCATTCCATAAAGACCTTTCAGTTTTCTTAACAGCAAATGCGATTTCCCAAGATAATACCATTGCCTGAAAAATCCGATCATCATTGCAATAAAAAATCCAAGCACAACACCAGAGTGAGTTGTCTTAGCGACTAATCCCGTATCGTGAGCTCCGCCAAGAAGAAATGCAATCATTCCCAGGATCAACATAAGAATTGTCCAGGGAATTGTCTGTCTCTTCGATCGATCAGACTCTTCAACAAATTTTTTTGTTTTTTCAATGTAGGGCGCAAGATCTTCAGGTGGATTATCGAACAGCTCATTCAGGTTCGCGCCTGAAGCAACGATGTTATAAACATTATTTGTTAGACGAGAAACCCCGATGAAGTAAAACATCACGAATGCCTGCGCGAAGATAGTGTAAAGAAAGGCGGGAATTGCCAGCTGAATATGACTGAACTGTAGATGTACAACGTTTAACGCAAGTAGAGCTGTAAGAGTGATACTTGCGATCATGATTACGATTAAAGTACGAAGTAAATAGGCCATAATTTCTCGCTTATATTTTCTTGTGTCTAGCTCAAATAAATTGTCATGGTAATGTAGATTTGCTATTTATCATTAACAACGTTTTTAAGAAATAAAAAGTAACAAAAAATGTAGGCCCCTGGCTACTTGGTGTTAAACATGTCGACTGAATCAAATGATTCTAGAGCTCCACAGACTCAAAAGAAAATTCTTGAGAATCCTTTCGTAGGAAGCCTCGTTGTTCCTGTTGCCATTGTGCTTTTTGGTGCTCTGATTATTTTCGGTGTAACAAAAATGTTGTCTGCTGAAAGATCATACAAAGATTTAGTGAACGAAATTCAATCGCGCACATTTGGAAATAAGTGGGTTGCTGCTTACGAACTCTCAAAACAAATTAACAGTTCCCAGATTCCTGCCGAAGAATATCCATGGTTGATTGAAAATTTAACGACTGCCTATAAAGAATCTGTTGACCCAAGAACTCGCGGATTTATTATTGCTGCGATGGGTGCATTAAAAACCGAGCTTGCACTTCCAACTTTACAACTTGCATTACAAGATCAGGACACTGACGTAAAATTTCATGCAGTGGTGTCTCTAGCAAACGAGCCTAAAGGAATTACATTTGACTGGGCCAGCACGATTGAGCTTTTAAAATCACCTGAAGCAATCCTTAGACAAGCATCAACGCTAGCACTTGCTACACACGAAGTTCCAGCGGCGAGAGAGGCGATTCACCCTCTGTTACGCGATGATAGTGTGGTCGTAAGATACGCAGCAGCAACTGCGTTAATTGCTTACCATGACGACGCAGGAAAAGATCTTCTTGTAGAGATTTTGAAGATGCCTTATCCGCCTAAAGAAGCTCGCGTATTACCGCCAGCATTAGATGTAAAACAGATCAACGACTTAAAGTTGAGCGTTTTAATGACGCTCGCGAAATATAACTGGAACGTTTTAAACAATACTATTTTAGAAGTTGCGAACAAGGATGATAATATTTCTGTAGCTACAAAAGCGAAGGAAGTATTAAATATATTGAAAAAATAAGCGATCCTTCGCATAATCTAAGTATTGATTATTTTTAATAACTAACAGCTGAAACATCTAGCGATTTTAAATCGAAAAATGTTCTCGGCTTATTTGCGTTTATAACAAGGGATTTTGTCATGAGTGACACAAAATTAGCTTTAAACCGTCGTGAGTTTTTTAGTTACGTAACTGTAGGTTGGGTAATGTTTTCTGCTGCGTGCGCGGGTCTGGGTGCAATGGCATTTAGATTTTCATATCCAAACGTTAACTTCGATCCGGAGATGGAATTCTTAGCAGGTTTACCTGGAGATTTTCCATCAGGCGTTGATGAAAGATTCAAAGCAACGTTCGGTGTGTGGATGGTTAAGCAGGAAGGAAAACTTATTGCTCTATCAAACATCTGTACTCACTTGGGTTGTATTCCTAACTGGCTTCCAGCTGAATTAAAATTCAAATGTCCATGTCATGGATCTGGCTACTACATGAGTGGGATTAACTTCGAAGGCCCAACGCCACGTCCACTTGAAAGATTTAAAATTGGTCTTCAGCCAGACGGAAAAATTAAAGTTGATAAAACTAAAGTTTACCGTTGGGAAAAAGGCGAATGGGAAAACCCGGATTCTTTCTTAAACGTATAATTAGTATTTAAGTTTTTAAAAAATATTTTCAGAACAGGATTTTTAAAATGGCAGGAAATGGATTAGCAAAAAAAGTTCGCGACACACAGGTTTGGAAATCAATTTTCAGACATGGACCGCCGGATAACGCTCGTAACAGAGCAGCTGTTATCGCAGGTAACGTGTTTCTTCACCTTCACCCGATTAAGTTAAAAAAATCTGGTGTGCAGTTAGGTTACACTTGGTGCATGGGTGGATTAACTTTCTTCATCTTCCTTGCTCTTACTGTTACTGGCCTTCTTCTAATGTTCTACTACAGACCAACTGCTGAATACGCATTCAACGACATCATTGCACTTCGCGAACACGTTCCTCTGGGAATCATGCGCGAGATACATCGTTGGGGAGCGCACGCGATGGTCATTACGGTTTGGATTCACATGTTCCGTGTATTCATGACAGGTTCATACAAACCACCTCGCGAATTCAACTGGGGTATTGGTGTTATCCTTCTAGTTTTAACTCTACTTCTATCATTCACTGGATACCTTCTTCCATGGGATCAGCTTGCTATTTGGGCGATCACGGTTGGATCTGGTATGGCGAAAGCGACTCCATTCATGGGGAACGCTGGCCCCGGAGCAATGCTTGCCCGCATCGGTGACTTCGTAATGGTTTCAGATAAAAACGACGTGCGTTTCCAGTTATTAGGTGGACGTTTCGTTGGTGAGCCGGCTCTTCTTCGTTTTTACATTCTTCACTGTGTATTCATCCCGCTAGTTGTCGGGGTTTTAATTGCAGTTCACTTTTGGAGAGTAAGAAAAGACGGTGGGATCTCAGCTCCGCTATAAGTATTACAAAAACTATTAAGGAAAATAGAAAATGTTAAAAGAACTTATTAACCATTTAGCAGAACCGATCGTCTCGTTTCCAATCGCGACTTTTTTATTTTATCTAATGATAAAACACTACAAGACGTTTGGTAGTAAGAAGTTTGCGACTTGGTTTACAATTCTCTCGATTCCAGTGTTGATCTTTTTCTTCGCTGATCCGAACTTCTACCTGATCATCAAGACTCCGGATAACGTACCTATCGGTATCCTTCTGGTGTTAGTTGCTTTCTTTACATGGTTCACTATGCATAAAGCGGCAATCAACGATACGAGAATGGAGCAAGGACTTGAGCCTGTTGAAGCAATGCCTGAAAACAGAGAAAAAGTCTGGTCATGGCCTAACCTTGTATACACAGAATTATTTGCAATCATCGCATGTACTGCTTTCTTGGTTGTATGGGCGATTGTTTTTAAAGCTCCTCTTGAAGAATCTGCCAACCCTACCTGGGCACCAAACCCGGCGAAAGCTCCCTGGTACTTCTTAGGTCTGCAGGAAATGTTAGTTTACTTCGACCCTTGGATGGCCGGAGTTGTTCTTCCCGTTTTAATCGTAGCTGGTCTAATAGCTATTCCTTATATTGATACAAACCCGAAAGGGAACGGATACTACTGCTTTAAAGACAGAAAGTGGGCGATCATTTCATTCATGTACGGTTGGTTAATCCTTTGGGTTTACCTGATTATCGTCGGGGTATTCCTCCGAGGTCCGAACTGGACATTCTATGGTCCGTTTGAATATTGGGACTTCCATAAAATCGTAGCTGAATTCAACATCAACCTTTCAGAATTTATCTGGATCAAAGGTCTTGGTATTGGAATGCCAAAAAACCTGGTTGTAAGAGAGATCTTCGGGATCATTCTTACGATTGCATACGTTGGTTTCATTCCAGTATGGGTTGCGAGAGCAACAAGTTTCGGACGCAAGTTCTATATCGATCTTGGACCGATTCGTTACTATTTATTCATGACTCTGGTTGTAGTTATGATGAGCTTACCGATTAAGATGGTTCTTCGCTGGTTATTCAGTATGAAGTACATCATCGCTCTGCCTGAGTGGGAATTAAACTTATAAGAGTTCGCGAACAATTAAGAATTAACTTTAAGATTTTATATTAAGGATTATTGAGATGAGTGAGAATAATAAGGAACCGGGAATGGCATACAATATGTCAAAACTCCACAAGGTCATGGCGATCTTGTCCTTCATATTTTTCGTAACAACTATTTGGGTTTTTCTAGATGACTACATGAGACCTTGGAAAGGGTATCAGGTTGAAGCACTAAAAATTCAAAGACGTCACCTTGACGCTAAAATTGCAGAAGCTTCTAAAAACATCGATGCAAACAAACTTGCTGATATGAAAGCTCGTCTTGCTAAAGGTGAAGAGATTGTTGCTTCAAGAAAAGAGCAGATAACTAAAGCTGAAAAAGAAAAATCTGCTATTGCTGCAAAAATTAAAGCTCAATCGATTGTTAACGGAATTCTAAACGGTAAGGTCGGAGCGAGTAACTTTGGCTTCGAGACTGCGGAAGCACATCACGAAGTCAAAGCAGTCGAGAAAAATTTCAAAAATCTTGCTGAACTTAAAGTTGCTTTTTACAAAGGTAAAGATGACTTAAAAGCTTATCAGGCGCAATTGAAAGAAGTTGAAAATAAAATTGCTGATTTAAATAAAGAAGTTTTTGATACTCAAAAAGAAATCAAAGATATCACAAATATTTTAGAGCTATTAAAAATGGCCCACGCACAAACCGACATCAGTCCGGTTTTTGCTTTAAGAAATTTACCATTCATCGACTTCATGGATCCAACAATCAAGATTCGTCAGATCGTTGTAAATAACCTTGTTGACGACAGATACTTCAGACAAGTTCCGAAAGTTGATCGTTGTATTACTTGTCACACTTTTATTGATCAACCTGGATTTGAAAAAGAAGTGAACCCATTCAAAACTCACCCTCGTTTAGATGAGATGGTTGGTCTTGAATCAAAACACCCGATGAAACAAATTGGATGTACTTCATGTCACGGTGGTGAAGGTCACAGAGTAAATGACTTCACAACTGTTGCTCACATGCCGGATTCTGAAAAACAGGAAAAAGAATGGATTCAAAAATATAGCTGGAAAGAGCCACACCATATTCCATCTCCAATGCTTCCGAAATCTCAGACCGAAGCAAGCTGCGTGAAATGTCACCAGGGTGTTGAGTTAGTTCCTGGGGCAACAGTACTAAACGAAGGTATTTCTGCAATGGAGAAGTACGGATGTTTTGGTTGTCATAAAATTGAAGGTAAACAACATAAGAGAAAAGTTGGTCCTTCGCTTCTAAAAATTGCCGGGAAAGTTAATAAAGAATGGTTTAAGTCATGGGTATGGGAGCCACGCTCTTTCAATAAACATACAAAAATGCCGGCCTTCTTTAGACAGTCGAACAATTCAAAACCTGAGTTCGTAAAGTTGAACATTGCTGAAGTAAATGCAATGGCAGAATACATCTATGATAAGTCAAAACCATATGAGCCAAACGAAAAATACCATGGTGGTAACGCCGAAAAAGGTAAAGAGTTAATTTCTCAAATCGGTTGTCTTGCATGTCATGGTGTTGATGGTTTAGAAGATCAATCAAATGCAGTTAAAGCTTACACTGGCCCTTGGCTTTCAGGCATTGGATCAAAAGTTAGTCCGGACTGGTTGGTTTCTTGGATCAAAAAGCCATGGCATTACCAAGAAGATACAGTCATGCCTTCTCTTCGTTTAACAGACCCCGAAGCGCAGGACATTGCAGCCTATTTATTAACTTTAAAAAACAAATCTTTTGAAGAGTTAAAGTTCTCACCTCTAGATAAAAAAGATCGTGACTGGCTTCTTGCTGACTACCTTTCAGCGTTTGATACAAATGCCAGTGCTGCAGCGAAAGTAGCGAAAATGGACGACCGTGAAAAAACTCTTGATCTTGGTAAGAGATCAATTGGAAAGTACGGATGTTTTTCTTGTCACAATATCGAAGGATTTGATGGCTACGCTCCTATCGGACCAGAGCTTACAAAAGAAGGGTCAAAACCAATTACTCAATTTGGTTACGGTATTCAGCATGACGTAGGGAACACAAGAGGGGCATGGATTACTGCTCATCTACAAAACCCAAGACGTTGGGATATTGGAATTGATAAAGTTTTCCGCGATCTACAGTTGATGCCAAACTTTTATATGTCTGAAACAGAAGCTAAGAAAATAACGGTAGCTATTCTCGGACAAGTTTCTGATCCTATTCCTCTAGCTGGAGTGAAAAGATACACTGCCGGTGAAGAAGTTTACAATGATGGTATGAAAGTCGCTTACAAATATGGGTGCGTGAACTGTCACAAGATTGATGGACTACGTGGAAATATTTTAAATATGTATCTCGATGACATCAATCAGGGACCACCTCGTTTAGTGAATGAAGGTCATCGTGTTCAAGCTAATTGGATGTACCATTTCTTTGGAAATGTTCAACCGATTAGACCTTGGTTAAAAGTAAGAATGCCTTCTTTCAATCTTTCTACTGAAGATAAAAACAGACTAGTAGCAGGATTCCAGTTAGGTGCTAAACAGCCTACGGTTGTAGAGCCAGCAGAGTTTGTAAAATGGCTTCCAGGCGAAAGAGAAGAAGCGGTAAAATTATTTAATGCCTATAACTGCGTTTCATGTCACGCAATAGGATTTACAAAAGAAACTCCGCTTGCTCCAAACTTATATAAAGCTTCAGAGAGATTGCGTCCTTCGTGGATTAAATTATGGTTAAAAAATCCACAAAATATTCTTCCAGGTACATCAATGCCAAGCTTCTTCGGAGAAAATGGAACTGAGCCATCTGAACCGAGCTACTTTGGCGGAAGCGCAGAAAAACAAATCGATGCATTAGCTAAATATGTTGTAGAGCTAGGTTTAAAAGAAGGAGCTAAATAATGAGTGCACATACTCACGACGGGCCAAAGCCGTTAACAGTTTATCCAAATGATGCTCAATTCGGGAAAGCGAGTCCGGGTAAAATCGGGATGTGGTTATTTCTTGCGACTGACGGTATGTCATTCTCAGGTTTTTTAATTTCATACGCAGTATTGAGATCGTCTCGTGCATGGCCGAATCCATCTGTCGCTTTAGGCGGTGTTGGTCTTTCAGGTTTCATGACGTTCCTTCTTATCTGTTCATCAGTTTCGATGGTTCTTGCAATCGATGCTTGTAAAAGAAAAAGCAGACAGGCAATGCTTAACTGGCTGGCGTTCACTATCTTCGGTGGTGTAGCTTTCCTTTCTATCCAGGCCTTCGAGTACCACCATTTAATGCACGAAATGGGGATGAGTTTTAATACCTACGCTCATGGAACTTCATTATTTGCGTCTACCTTTTTCTCCATTACAGGATTTCACGGTCTGCACGTTTTATCGGGTGTTATTTATTTGATCACGATGTTCGTTCACGCTTACCGTGGAGACTTCGATAACGGAGACTATAACCAGTTAGAAATCGCCGGACTGTTCTGGCACTTTGTAGACTTAGTCTGGATTCTCGTTTTCACTTTCGTTTATCTACTGTAGTAGAAAAAAATTATGTTAAAAAAAGTATCATTAGTTTTCACATTATCATTAATTACGGCAGGCCAGGCAATGGCCTGTCCTAATTGCATGGGCTCAAACCCAAATGATAAATACTATCTTTATGTCGTAGGTGCTTTCGTTCTTACGATTTACTTCCCGATGTATTATTTCTATAAAACTTTCAAGAAATTTAAAAACATCAACAACAACGACTTACCACAAGCCTAATTTATGCAATCAGAAAAAACAGCATTCGGAATCATCGGCGTCTTAAGCGCTGCTGTTCTTGGTTTTTTATTCTGGCTTATTTATTTTAAGACTGGATCGGATGTAAATGCGACAGGATGGATTGCCCAGCTTCCTGCACTCAATGCATTTTTCAACGCACTGACGGCCACACTTTTAGTCAGCGGATATGTAGCCATAAAATGGAATGATATTCAACTTCATAAATATTTAATGATTGCAGCGACTGTTTCATCAGCATGCTTTTTAGTTTCTTATGTGACTTATCATAACTTTCACGGCGATACTAAATTCCTGGCCACTGGAATTATTCGTCCGGTCTATTTCGGAATTCTTATTTCTCACATTCTTCTTTCGATCGTCCAGGTGCCGCTTATCCTTACGACTTTATATCTAGCGGCCGTAAAAAATTACGTTCGCCATAAAAAAGTCGCTCGCATAACTTTTCCTATCTGGTTATACGTTTCGGTAACTGGTGTTCTGGTTTTTATAATCTTAAAGTGGTTTAACTAAAGCTTTCAGATCAATACAATCATTCTGATAAATACCGAATCCAAAACGCAGTCTGCTTCCTCTAAAATCAGTCCATACATTGATAGATTTTAACAGATCATGCATTGTCTTTGCATGCTCAGGAGATGGCATAGCAAAAGTTAAAAAATGCCCGTGATGATTGTAATCTACACTTAGAATATTTTTTTCAGTTAAATAGTGGTGATCAATTTCAAGAAGATGATTCCTAAAATTGTTTTGTAGTTTTTGAATGTGCGAGTGAATTTTTGCAACAGTCAGTCCTTCCTTTTTAAAAAGAGTCAGCACAGCTTCCAGTCTATACATGGCCGCAAAATCCATTGTTGAACCTGCAAATCGATATCCATCTCGTGAGTAACCTGTATTCCCGCCGTCAGTTTCGAGCAAAGTGAATCCAGCAAACCATCCCGTATAAAGCGGACGTTCGCATGAACTTTTCGGAGAAACCATAAAACAACAGCCTTCTCCACCCTGAGCGTATTTATAAGAGCCTGCGATATAAAAAATGCGATCTTCAATTTCCTTCAGGTCAGTCGGGATGGCCATGAAGCCATGATAACCATCAATGACGATCATCGTGTTCGATTCTTTCACGCTCTCTACAATCTTCTTAAGATTTTTAACCACCATGCCGGAATTAAAAAATACATGACTCAAAAAAATCATGTCGTAATGATTACTGGTAATTTTTTCTATGAAACGATCTTCAAAATCATCAAAAGGATGTGTAGAGACTTTATCAACGCTTGCCATTTTATCTTCAACCAGTCTGTTGACCTGTCGATCGAAGCTATAAAATTCAGAATCAGTTGTTAAGATTGAAATTGTTTTTCGTGGTTCGAAACAACTTAGAAGTCTGTAAACCAGCTCATGTGTATTGGGAGCAAATACAATCTGATCGGGGCAAGAAAGATTCAAAACCTCAGCGATGAGTTTTTGAGTGGCAGGAATTTTGTTTCCAAAAATATGCCCCCACTTATCATCAACGAACTTCGCTGAATCATCCCAATACTGGAGAGTAGCTTCTCTCGTAACATCCGGCCAGTAGTGATGACTATGGCTCGCGTAATGCTGGATATGTGGATTAGCTGTTAAAAAGTGCGAATAATATTTTTTATACATTGAAACTCATCTTCTTTTTAACTTCTACTGGAATTTTTGGAAGTCGTGAACTTGGAATTAAAAATGTCGATAGATTAAATAAATCTAAAAACACACGATTATTATCTGCCGCTCTTTTTAAATACTGATGCCCTGAAGATCCACCAGTACCGATTTTAGTACCGAGCATTCTTTGAGCAAGTAGTGCATGACGATATCGCCACGATGTAAAGTTTTCATCTATATCCATTAACGCCGTAATTAAATGAAACGGCATCGTCAGCATAGATTCATTTCTATACAAAAGAATAAAAAGAGCATTTAAAATCGCTTTCTGCGAAAGTTTTCTCTGATTATTACCAATCAACTCTTTATGTTTTTCTTCATGAAACAAACTATCAAAAGTACCGCGGGTTACTTTTAAGTTTTCCAGCTGCATATGTTTTTGCTTGTCACTTAAATGCGCACTGTTTGCTTCAATGATTTCCTGATCATCTTTCAAGATACCTTCGATCGATTTCTGGTACTCGGCCCAGAAATTAAATTCTTTTGTATCAGTATAAGGAAGTCTTTCTAACCATCCTTCTAAACATTTTAGAAGAGTAGGGGATTTCTCTACTTCAGTTAAATGTGCACGATCAACTTCTGACAATCGTCCCATGAAAAACTCTCGGTCTACATCCATGCGGTCAGAAGTATGTAGTCCTAGCTTAATTTCAATTTCTCTAAACTGAACACTCTGAAATCCCGAAGCCGGTATTAATAAATCCCTGAACTCAAGAAAATCCATTGGAGTCATGCTTTCCAAAACTTCGAACTGGCCGATCAAAAGGCCTTGAATTTTTTTAATGCGCTCAAGCTTTTGTACAATTGAAGAGAGTTCTACTTCCGGAATGTAAGTTTCTTTAAACACTTTAAGAATAGAATCCAGGTCGTGGAGAATTTGTTTAAACCATAGCTCGTAGACTTGGTGAACTACAATAAAAAGCATTTCATCATGACATTCTCCGTTAGTTTCATCAGCGAACTTTCGACTAAGCGGCAATTGTGAATCGAGTAGTTTAGGAAGTTGAAGATAGTCACCGTAGTAAACCGGCCCTCTGTTTTTATGCATGAATTTATTCCCCTCAAAGACACTCTTTATACAGCGAAATTATCCTCAATATCTGTATGACTTTGCAAGAAAGATTTAGTATAAAATGAGTTATCGATCTTATAGTTTCCCAGAGTAAAGATATGCGTCTTAAGAATCTTTCACTTACAAACGTCTGCTTCACATTTGCTTTAATTATGTGGGGAGCAGTTGTTCACAATACTCAATCAAGTCTAGCTTGTCCGGACTGGCCTTTATGTTACGACCAGGTTTTTCCAAGTATGCACGGAGCAATCCTGATCGAACACGGTCACCGTATGCTTGCAACTTTTGTCGGTCTCTTAACAACACTTATGGTTTTCTTTTCTTTCGGTGACAGAAAAAAATCTGTTGCTCACATGCACTTATTCAAAGCTTCAGCTTTCGCTCTATTTTTAGTTATCGCTCAAGGGGTGCTTGGCGGAATCACAGTTATCTATAAACTTCCGACAATCGTTTCAACTTCACACCTTGGACTTTCGTTAATTTTCTTTTCGATGGTGACATATATTCATCACAAAGCTGCGAGCTTAGTTAAACCAGTTCGCGAAATTTCTGAAGTCGTAAAACAAAAAATACAAAACAACTGGAAGCCCATCATCCGTCACGGAATTTTATTTTCGATGGCACTTCTGTATACTCAAATTCTGCTCGGCGCTTTCATGAGACACGCCGGAGCCGGAGCTGCCTGTGGTCTTGGACCAATGAGTGCAATGCTTTGTATGGACGCTGCTGACTGGACAGTAAAACTCTGGCCATCAATGCATCCTTCACAGCTTCACATGGTTCACAGAATTTATGGAATTGTTGTCTTCGCTGTTGTTTCTGTTTTCTCAATCAGAACGTATCACTTTTTTAAAGGCGATCAAAAACTTCGCTTCATAAGTCTTCTTCCATTCTTCTGTGTATCTGCTCAAGTGTTCATCGGAATTATGACAATCTGGCTGAACTTGAGTGTTGTTCCTACAACTCTGCATTTAGCAGGTGCTGCACTTTCATTAATCTCTCTATGGAAGCTAAACTTAATTTTAAAAGATCTCGAATCAACTTATGTTTCTGCTGATTCACATTCATTTCTTTCAGACGTGATTGATTTAACCAAGCCCAGACTTTCATTACTTGTTATGGTGACTGCGATGGTTGGAACAATGATCGCGCCAGATAAAATAAATTTCTTCAAAGCATTTTTTGCATTCGCTTTAATCACCTTAGTTGTTATCGGTGCAGCTGCACTTAACTGCTACATAGAACGCGAAGTCGACGCCAAAATGAATCGTACTAAAGACCGTCCACTTCCTTCACAAAGAATGAATCCAAAGACAGCACTTGTCTTCGGAACGATTCTGGTTTTATTTGCAATCCCTGCTTTGTGTATTTTTGTAAATCTGGTGACAGGAATTTTGGCATTAATTGCCGCGGTGTTGTATCTTTACGCTTACACGCCAATGAAGCAAAAAAGTGAACTCGCAGTTTACGTAGGGGCGATTCCTGGAGCACTTCCACCGGTTATGGGCTGGACTGCTGTGACTGGTCAAATCGATATCATGGCCGTGACTTTATTTTTGATTCTTTTTGTATGGCAACTTCCACACTTCCTTGCCATCTCTCTTTACCACGCAGATGACTACGATGCTGCCAGCATTAAAGTTTATCCTAACCTAAAGCGTGGATTTCTTATTACAAAAATTGGAATTTTCGTATTCACCGGAGTACTTTTTGTAACTTCGCTTCTTCCAACAATTTTTTCGAACGCCAGTTTCGTTTATACGAGAGCAGCTTTTACTTTAAGCGGACTATTTTTAATCTATTCGGCCTACGGATTTTTTCTTAAATCCGACAAAGCTCGAGAAAGAGAATGGGCGAGAAACTATTTTTATGGATCTCTTTTTTACCTCCCATTACTGCTGGTTGCTCTTATATTTTTTAAATAGATAAAATTAGAATTTTTGATTATGATAAAAGCACTAATAGATAATAATAACGCGTCTTTAACTTTCCCATGACAGGATTGCTGATATGAATCTTCTTTTAAACTTTTTTATGAAATTTTTTGTACCGAGTGCAAACGCAGCAGAACATGTTGGTTTCTTCGAAGCAATCAAGCCACCAATTGATATCTCAACAAATGGTCACTTGATCGACAGTCTATTTCAACTGACGACGAATTTAATTTTATTTTTCTTCTTCTTCGTTTGTCTTGGAATTTTCGGATTCTCATATTTATACAGCAAAAAACGTCACCCGAAGCCGTTATATAATCACGGAACAAGCAGAAAACAATTAGCGCTTGTGGCAGGTATCGGAGCTCTTGTATTCATCATGGTCGATATGCAGATTACAACAATCTCTAACCACGATTTCATCAATCACTTTTTAAATTATCCAAAAGAAGAAAACGAAAAAGTTCTTCGCGTGGAAGTCCTTGCACAACAATGGGCATGGAACTTCAGATACCCGGGTAAGGACGGAATCTTCAACACTGAAGATGATGTTGTAACTCTTAACGACCTTCGCGTTCCTGTTAACACAAAAGTTATTTTCCAGGTTTCATCTAAAGATGTTATCCACGCTTTATATTTTCCAAACGCACGTATCAAAGTCGATGCAATGCCAGGAAGAATTTCGCGTCTTTGGTATGAACTAACAAAAACTGGTCTCTATGATATCGCCTGTGCAGAGATGTGCGGAACTTTCCACTATAGAATGCAAGCGAAGCTAACTGTTTACCCGCAAGATGAATTCGAAACGTGGCAAAAAGAAATGCAGGAGCGTGCAACTCACGTAACTGAGCAGGATAAACCTGATCTGTTCTGGGGATGGCAGTGGGAATCAACATCGACACTAAGTAAAAACTAATTTCTGATTTATTAAAGATAAGAGAGGACTCTCATGGCATTTTTCGAACAAGATATTCACGACGCTCCTTCGACATTTTTGTCAAAGTACGTTTTTTCATTTGACCACAAAGTCATTGCAAAACAATTCCTGTGGTACGGAATCGCATTCTTAGGAATCGGCGGTATGATGGCACTAATGATTCGCTGGACTCTGGCGTTTCCTGGTGAACCGTTTCCAATTATCGGAGATATTTTATTTCCAAACTCTGGCGGAATAGTTCCACCGGATACATATGCCATGTTGTTTACACTTCACGGTACAATCATGATCTTCTTTGCCATTACTCCAATCTTGATTGGTGCTTTTGGTAACTTCTGTATTCCACTAATGATCGGTGCTCGCGATATGGTTTTTCCAACGCTGAACATGCTTTCATTCTGGCTTGCAGTTTTATCTGCAGTTCTTTTACTTGCTTCATTATTTACTCCACTCGGGGGAGCAGCAGGTGGATGGACTTCTTATCCAACTTTATCAACTCTCATCGGTTCCGCCGGTGTAGGGCAAACTCTCTGGTGTTTATCTCTATTCGTATTAGGGGTTTCATCAACAATGGGAGCGGTAAACTATATCGCAACTATCATTACACTTCGTGCTCCTGGTATGGGCTATTTCGATATGCCACTTACTGTATGGGGACTTTGGTTAACAGCAGTTCTAAACGCAATTTTCCTTCCGGTTCTTGGAGCAGGATTATTGCTACTTACTTTTGACCGCGTATTCGGAACAACATTTTTCCTTGCAGGAGCAGCAGCGACTTCAGGATCTGGTGACCCGGTACTTTTCCAGCACGTATTCTGGATTTTCGGTCACCCGGAAGTTTACATTCTCATTCTTCCAGCTTGGGGAATTGTTTCTGACTTACTTTCTTTCTTCTCAAGAAAACCGGCGTTCGGTGCAAAAGCAACTGCTCTTGCCATGACTTCAATTACAATTCTTTCAACTGTAGTTTACGGTCACCATATGTACTCAACTCAAATGTCTCCACTGTTAACTCAATCATTCATGATGCTAACAATGGTAATTTCAATTCCATCTGCAGTCTTCTTCGCTAACTGGCTTGGAACTCTTTGGAAAGGATCGATCAGATTTCAAACACCAATGTTATTTTCTCTTGGTGTAGTTTTCGTTTTCGGTCTTGGTGGTTTAACAGGTCTATACCTTGCAACTGTTTCAACAGATTTATACTTACACGATACATACTTCGTAGTTGGTCACTTCCATTACACAATGGCCGCTTCGGTTCTTCTTGGTGGTTTCGCAGGAACATATTTCTGGTTCCCGAAAATGTACGGAAGAATGATGAACGAGCGCCTTGGAAAAATCCACTTCTGGATTTCAATGGTTGGTCTGAACGGAATCTTCATGGGAATGATGATCATTGGACACGCAGGTATGCACAGACGTATCTACAATCCATTCGTGTATGAGTTTTTACAAAACTTAATTCCACTGAACAGATTCATTACTTACTCAGCACTAGTGATGGGCGCAGGACAATTGTTCTTCGTATGGAACTTCATCTACTCAATGTACAAAGGGCCGATTGCTACGCAAAACCCTTGGGAAGTTGGAACACTTGACTGGACTATCCCGTCACCAGCTCCACACTATAACTTTAAAGAAATCCCAGTCGTTAGATGTGGGCCACATGAACTTGGTAACCCGAATTTAGTTGGTAAAGACTTCCAATACCAAACTGAAGAACTGGTTAAGGCGTAATAAAAAATGGCATTAGCAGAAGCACGCAACAACATCATGCAATCTAAAGAAGGGGATAAAGTTATCTCTTCAGTTGCTATGGTTGTAGCGCTGATTTCTTTCGGAATGCTTTTTTTAACTTTGATGATGAGCTTTGCACTTTACCGTTTCACGGCACCTGTATGGCCGCCAGCTGGAATGGAAAAACCATCATTGCTGATTCCTTCTATCAGCACGTTTTTAATTATCCTTAGCTCTCTTGCTTATTTTTCTTTCGAGAAAAAAACGGCAAAAGGTCTGATAGATAAACAGGGACTGATGATGACCATCATTCTTGGAACATCTTTTATGGTGAGCCAGGCAATTTTCTGGAATCAGTTAAAGTCTCACGGAATTTTTGTTTCTTCAGGAATTTTTGCTTCTGTTATGTATGCCTTTACCTGGATTCATGCTGCTCATATCGTGGTTGCATTAGCTCTACTGGTCTGGCTTTACAAGAAACTAAGCTCTCCCGATAAAATGACATCAGTTATGGTATCGAGCGCCGGCAAGTTCTGGCACTTCCTGGGAATTGTCTGGTTAATAATGTTTGTGACTATTTTTGTTTTGTAGAAATATAAAATGAACTACTAAGAGGAATACTATGAAAGGTTTGAACCTAACTTTAACCGTACTTGCACTCATGGCACTTGTGTCTTGTAGTGACACTTATTTTAAAGAAGATAAGATTTTTGCCGGTGGCGTTTACGTAACTGCAAAACAATTGAATGATGGTAAGTCTGTTTATACAGAATACTGTATGCCATGCCACGGAGTTAAAGGGGATGGAATGGGAACATCTGCTAAAGGACTTCAAGTTCCTCCTAGAAACTTTACGCTTGGACAGTACAAGTTCGGTAAAGTTGTTTCTGGTGAACTTCCACACGATGAAGACTTCTACGCGATTATTAAAAAAGGACTCAATGGAACAGCAATGCTTCCATGGGATTTACAGCCTCAACAATTATTTAACGTTGTTCAATACATTAAAACATTCGCACCTCAAAAGTGGGAAGGTGCTGACAAAAAACTTGGTGATGTCATAGTCGTTGGAAAAGATCCATACGGAACTGCACACGAAGATTCAGCAATCCAGAGAGGAAAAGAAGTTTTTCACGTCGTTGCTCAATGCTGGACTTGCCACAGAGCTTACGTTTCTCACGAAGAACTAAGTCAGTTGTCGCAAAAAATTAACGGTAAACCAGTCACTGAGTTTGATCCTGACATGTATCACGTAAAACTTCAGCCTTCAGATTATGACTATTCATCTATGCCTCCAGAATACACTTACGACCAGGTTCGATCAGCTAATACAGTTGAAGAGCTATACGTAAGATTAAACGCAGGTGTTGGTGGAGCAGCAATGGCTTCATGGAAAGGCGTTCTTCAAGATGACGAAATCTGGGCAGTCGCTCACTATGTAAAATACTTAATGGATATGAAACGTACACCAGGCAGAGCGAAGTTCTTAAATGATATTGAGCTAGCGAACAAAAAATAATTATATGACGACAACTACAGTACAAGGCTTTTATAGAAACGATCACTGGTATCAGACCATGTTCAGAAAGAAATCTTTCTGGCTGATCTTCTGGGTACTATCGTTCAGCTATCCTGTGTACAGAACATTAACGAGAACTCTTCCGCCACCACTTCCTATTTATTACAAAGTGCCGGAATTCTCTTTAACTAATGAATTCGGAAAACCTTTCGGTACAAAAGAGCTGGAAGGAAGATTTTATATCGCCAACTTTATGTTCACATCTTGCCCGACAAGTTGTCCGGCATTAATGGAAAAGATGGACCTCGTTCAAAAAAGAATCAGAGGCCTTGGAACAAAAGCAGCTATCGTCACTTTCACCGTTGACCCTGAAGTCGATACACCAGATGTACTTTTTAAATACGCAAGAAAGAGACACTCCAACCCTTTCATATGGAGCTACTTAACAGGATCAAAAGCTCAGCTTGAAAAAATAGTTATCTCTGGTTACAAAGTTCCAATGGGAAACAAAGAGCCGGTAGAAAAACAATTAGCTGAAGGTAAAATCACTTTATTTGATATTGCACACTCTGAAAAATTAGTTCTTGTCGACGACAAGGGCCAGATTAGAGGTTACTACGGAACAGAACGCGTAGAAATGGACAAGATGATGGTTGATCTTGGTCTTCTCGTTAACAACAGTTTCTCAAGAGCTCAACCAGCTCCAGTACCATCAACGACTACAATGAAAGCGAAGGAGATATAGTATGGCCGATAACCATAACCACCACGATCACGGACACGATCATGACCACGCTCATGCTCACCCCCACAAAAGTCACACGACAGAATACATCGTTATCTTTTTTATTCTAACGATCCTTACTGGCGTCGAACTAATGATCCCTGGCCTAAGCACTCCATACGCCTACAAAGCAGCCGGCCTTATCGGCTTAGCCGCAGGTAAAGCATGTATCGTTGCTTACTTCTACATGCACTTAAAAGAAGAAACAGTATGGCTAAAAATCATCGCCGCAGTTCCCATCACTGCCGTTATGTATGCCGTCGGCCTGATCCTCGAATCCGCTTATCGCTAAAAGGTGCCACTAGACTTTTTGTAACCCAACCGCGTTACGACTAGTCATTTGCTTTAGAGTTGTGACAACATTAATTCGTTGTCACAACATCAACCCTAGAGCTTCAATGAAAAACATTTTATTAATCATCACAACTTTAATTTTTTCAACTCAGGCAATGGCCACAAGCGATTCAGTCGCAGTTTTTCATCGCCCTGAAAAAGTCACTGTCCTTATCAATGAAAGAGGAGAGTCTTCACGCCTTCAGGATATGATGTCTAATTTCAACGCAGATAAATATATTCACACAATCACTGCCGACCAAAAAGTTATGATCACGTGTGGAAGAAACATTGAAGCCGCTTCATGCACTTTCACATTTTATCAAAGTCCAGAGGTTGTTATCGCAGAAAGATCAATGACGGCCCAGGCTTCTCTCGCTGATCTCGAAATGGAAAGCACACAAAACTTCGAAATTAACTTCGAAAGTTCAATGAACGATAAATTTTCATTAGAAGTTAAAGATGGAAACATCTTCTTTAAATCGAGTAAAAAAATTCTATCAAAGTAGATTTGATTTTTTACAGCTATATTCTTTGAAATTAACTTTCGGAACCGTAAAGCTTTTGCAGAGAGCTTTCGTTAATTTTTTTCCGTTATTTTTCTCAATCAAATCAACCATTCCTAAGAATGCAGGAGTAAGCGATGCTCTTACAGCTTTCACAACATTAAATCCTTTATTCGGATTTCCAGCTTCATATCCATGATCACATAACTCATGCTCAAAAACTTCATGAGTCATTTCATTATCTCCACGGTATATTCTATAAAGTCCTGCTAAATATCCAGTGCGGTCTTCACCAACAGTACAGTGAAAATAAATTTTTTGATTTTTATCTTCCGACACTTTAATAAAATTTAAAGCATCTACAGTCATCTCACAAACAGGCACAAAATCCGTAACATCTTTCCACGGAAAATTCAGCTGAAGCATGTTTTTCGCTGGCACACCCATTGATTCTAGAGAGGATATTTCCTTTGCAACATCACCATTCGTATCAATCTTAAACATCAAAAACTTTTCAACTCCAAGATCCAAAAGCCTTTGCATATCTTTCGAGTTTCTCGGTGCCATTCCACGGATAACATTTTCTGATAATTGATGTGAGTTTGGAATTCTGGTATCAAAATAAGTTGAAGGCATAGTTGAGGTCATCCCTGCAAAAGCAGAAGAAGAAATAAGCATTGTACTTAGTAGTAAACCTTTCATAAAGCACCACGTTTGAGTTGAGTATTTCTATCTCTTTTCCTAATGCAAAACCACACAGCTTATAATTTATTCATAGCCAGAACTTATCATTTCAGTAAATTCTTCGAATTATCTTTTCCAGAGGATTGGGCTTAAAATAAGTTATGGATAGAGGGCACTTCCTAACACTATCAGCAGCAACAGGGTTCATTACTATGACAACATTACAAAATAAATCACCTCAAAAAATGCCCGTTCTTTTCGTAGGTCATGGTAGTCCGATGAACGCGCTTGCAAATACCAATTTTACAAAACACTTAACCGCTCTCGGCGAATCAATTCCTCGTCCCAAAAAAATCCTGATGATTTCAGCACACTGGATGACAAAAGGAGTGCAGCTTCAGTCCCAGGCAACTCCAAAAACAATTTATGATTTCTATGGATTTCCTGAACCTTTATATCAAATCAAATACCCTGCACCAGGTGATATTTCATTGGCAGAAACAGTAACAAAAGACCTGCATACATATCAGGCAGAACTCGATCACGAATGGGGATTTGATCACGGCACATGGAGTGTTCTTCATCACATGTACCCTAAAGCGGATATACCTGTAGTGCAATTATCACTGAATCAAAACTTCATGAATTTGAGAGATCACTATAAAATGGCAGCTGAGTTAAAAAAACTTAGAGACAACGGAATTCTGATTATCGGCAGTGGAAATATCGTTCATAACCTTCGACAAATTACCCGCGAAACAAATGCACCTACTATGGATTGGGCAAAAGATTTTGATGAGTTAATCAAAACTGCCATCATTAACAACGACCAAAAACAATTTCTCGCTGAGGACGCTACAATCCATTCCCTGTGGAAAATGGCCCATCCTTCGATAGAACATTATCTGCCACTCCTCTATATTTTAGGAGCGGCAGACTTTAATGAAAAAATAATGTTTCCTTACGATGCTTTTGAAAACGGAAGTCTCGCAATGCGATCAGTGTTGATCGGCGCCTGATGCGTTTACATCTTTTAGATTAAGAGTGATCGTAATAATACGATCCCCTTTAGAAAGTTTCGGAAGAATATCCAGTCCATCAACAACCTGTCCGAACACAGTATTCTTCCCATCGAGATGAGAAAGCGTTGTAAGTGAAATATAAAATTGTGAGTCAGCAGAGTCTTTATCAATTCCTCTAGCCATTCCCATTGTTCCCTTAATGTGTTGAAGCTCATTGAACTCAGCTTTCAACTTAGTTCCACTTCCACCAGTTCCACTTCCTGTAGGATCTCCAGTCTGAATAATAAAATTCGGAATCGCTCTATGAATGACAAGCCCATCAAAAAACTTTGATTGAATAAGTTGCATAAC
The DNA here is from genome assembly GCA_014378525.1 of Bacteriovorax sp. Taxonomy (GTDB): domain Bacteria; phylum Bdellovibrionota; class Bacteriovoracia; order Bacteriovoracales; family Bacteriovoracaceae; genus Bacteriovorax. The sequence continues at coordinate 867 of JACMNL010000077.1, read as the reverse complement.
TCTCGCTGATGTTCTTGGTGCAGCCTTAGTATAGAAACGAAAAACGATATCACCATGAACAGTTTTCATCGTTGCAGATGCAGTTGATAGACCACCAATATCTGTTTTCAATTTCTCAATATCAATTTCTTTTCCGCTGTCTCCAGCAACTAATTCAACCTTGTGCCCGGTACGATTACAGCCCACTAATAAGATGAAGAATATGAACGAAAATAGTTTAATTGTTTGCATGCACCGTCACGAGTTAAGCAGTTGTTATTAAAAAATTATACAGAGAAATAGAATTCAAAAAAGTTTTTTTTATTTTTATTAATAATAGTGAGAAATATAGTTGACTTATTATCTTGGTTTGATTAAATTCCTTTTCACGTTTGAAATGAAAACTGATTACGAACTCAACGATTTAATATAGCAATATAGAAAATTTATGGGCGTGTAGCTCAGCTGGGAGAGCATCTGCCTTGCACGCAGAGGGTCGCAGGTTCGATCCCTGTCATGTCCACCATGTTTTCATCAATCAACGTAAATAAGCAGTTCTTTAAAATTTAAATAGAGTTAAAAGATTTGAGGCAGCGATGCCTCGATTCAAGATGAGAAAGTTTCCAAACAAAAAATATCTGACGTAAATATTCAGTCACGCTGTTAAAAGCTCAAGTTGTAATAAAGTTGAAAGTGATAAAAAGTCAGAGTTAGAACACGTGAGTGTCTCTAATCAAATGAATATCTATCCGTATAGTAATTCGTAAATTAATTTTGAAAAATTTTATATTGAAGCTTGGAGAGTTTGATCCTGGCTCAGAACGAACGCTGGCGGCGTGCCTAACACATGCAAGTCGAACGCGAAAGTCCTTCGGGATGAGTAAAGTG
>JACMNL010000076.1 GCA_014378525.1 Bacteriovorax sp. | reverse complement strand
TGTCTTGAACTCGCGCCCAGCGATCTTAAAATCGCCATCTCACGTCTTCTTTCGTTGATCGAAGTATAAAGAGAAATCAGAATACTTAAAACACCGACTAAAAGAACACAAAGGCTCACGAGAAATAAAATTTGTTCAACATAACCGATCGTTTCCCACATTTCCTGAAGTGAAAGTGCCGGAATAATGGCCATAATCGGCTCGTCCATATAATTGTCGATATCGCGTCTCATACGAAGAACTGCGATACGTGATTTTAGCTTCACCATGAAAGATGTCAGCTGAGTGATCTGGATATTTTCTTTCTTAAATCTATCCGGGTTAATTTTATCGCCACTTGGAACACCGGTTTCCCAACCAAAGTGGATCGCTTCCATCCCTTGAAGAGTAATGTAGACTCCGGTATCAAGCGGCGTCGAAGTAGGTTTCATGATTCCGACAATGCGAAACGGAGTGTTGTCATGAGATAAAATCGCCTGAGCAGAAATCCCGTGCGAGATGATAATCGGATCGCCGACCTTGTGATTGAATTTTTTTGCAACAACTGAACCGATCACAACATCAAACGTATCATTGGGGATTTTTCCTTCCGACATTTCAACTGAGCGGTCTCCGCGGAAACGGTAATGTACATAAAAATTCTCATCAGTCGCGACGACGCGGAATCCTCTATAGGCATCACCTAACGATATGGGAATCGTCCATTCAACCTGATGGTTTTTTTTAATCTCTTCATAAGTTTTCATCTTGATGTTGTTAACAGCACCTCCGATATGGAAAACAGTATAAAGCAGCAGGTTAAGCGGTCCGCCTTTTGCTCCGACAATCAAATCAGTCTTGCTGATTGTATTCGTAAAACCATCGCGGGCACCGTTTCTGATTCTCTCAATTCCAAGAAATAGCGTCACTGACAGGGCAATTGATAAAACGCAAAGGAAGCTCGTGAACTTTCTGTTGCTGATAGATTTAAATGTTAAAAAATTAATCATGGTGATTGATCTCTGGAAGTGAAATAGCTCTTGAGAAGTAGGCCTTCAGACGTTCGTCGTGGGAAACAAAGATAAGTGTAAACTTTTTCTTTTCCCATTCCCTCATTAGAAGTTCCATAAACTCACGGGTGTTTTTTTCATCGAGCGCAGACGTTGGCTCATCGGCAATAATCATTTGAGGATTGCCGATAAGGGCGCGGGCAGCTGCCACACGTTGTTGTTGCCCGATAGAGAGATCAGTTACTTTTTTATTGATGTGTTCGCGAAGTCCAAGGGAGTCGATTAATTCTTCAGCTTGCGCATGGAAATCTCCATTGGATCTTTTTTTGTTGATCATACATGGAAGAACTATATTTTCTTTTACAGTCAGATAAGGAATGAGATTAAAAATCTGGAAGATGTATCCGATTTTTTCACCGCGAAGGTGATCGCGCTGACTCTGGCCGATGGCCGTCAGCTCCTGGCCTAAAACTTCAACTGATCCAGAGTTTGCTTTTAATACACCCGCGGTGAGATTGAGCAGGGTGCTTTTACCGTGGCCGGAAGGGCCGTAGAGAAAAACTTTTTCTCCGGTATCAATGTCAAGCTGGTCGATATTGATGACCATCTTGCTGTTTTTATCATAGGAGAAAAGACACTTCTTGAGGCTGATTGCTTTTGTCATTTTATTTATAACTTAATTGTTTGCTCATCGCTGTTAATATCTATAGTTTTAGTTTCAGTCCCTAAAAGCTCGACGGCAAGTTTTTTAATTTTAGGGAAGTTCTTTTTTAAAGCGACCACTAAATTTTGTCCCGCAAGATCTTTGGAGCAAGTGACTTTTGCTTCAGCGTTGATGTCACTGTGAACACCTGCTTCTTTTTTAGCTTCTCTAGAGTTTATTGAATCTGCCTCTTCAACTTCCTGCTTGAAAGAAGCAGATACGATTTTGCATCCTAAACTCTTATCAAGAATAAAAAGTTTTGAGAGAAGTTGTTTATTCCATGTTGATTCAGCATCAGACCATGCTTTCTTTTCATTGGCTGTTTTCGGTGTGTACTCAAATCCTACGAAAGATTCAGCGGGACCATCGATGGATAAATCCAATGATTTTCCTTCTACGGCCATTTCAATTTTAATTGTTCCGTGAACGTGAGCACCTTTACTTTTTCCATGGGATTCGGCGTGTGCGATGTTCATAAGTAGTGCGAGAGAGAGTACAAGTGAGATTTTTTTCAAGGTGTTTGTCCTGGTGGTATCATTGGTGCTGAGTCTTTTAATTCTTTCATCTTGAGTCCTTCCATTTTAAAAGAAGACTCCAGGTCCGCGTTTGCTTCAACAGCAAGTTTTCCTGAGAGTTCTATCGGATAAAATGAAGGCTTAACTTTTGATCCTTTTTTCATTTTGACCAGAATAAGTTGATTCGCCGGTGGAGGTGGAACGTGCATACAGGCAGGAACGTAAGGCATGAAGAGAAACTCCACAACTTCTTTAGCATCGTAATCGAGCGGCATCATAAAACCTTTGATGGTCACTTCTTTTCCCAGATTTTTTTGTAGCTCTGGTTTAATGATATTTTTTTTGGTTTTCATGTCGAAGTCGAGAGTCTTAAGAGTCTCCCAAGTTACTTCAGTTGCAAAAACATTGAAGGTCATTAAAAGACCAGTTATAATGACAAGAAATTTTTTCATAGGATTATCCCTTAGCGCAGGTTTCACAGACGGCGAAAAACTCGAGTCTGTGTTGTATGTCCTTATACCCCTTTCTCAGCAAATTAGTTTCGATCTTTTCCATTAAACATTCATGAAAAGATTCAATCTTCTTACATATCTTGCAGATAATGTGGTGGTGGTGGTGGTGAGGATCGTTGTATTCGAAGTGGGCCATGTCTTTTTCGAGGAAAGATGTGTTCACAAGCTGTGTTTCGACAAACTGATTAAGGCATCTATAGATAGTGGCCTGGTCGCAAGAATTTTTTGGCAGTTTTTTCTGAATCTCTTCAGCGGAAAAAGGTCCGTGCTCTTTCAAGAGAAGTCCAAGAATCAGTTTTCTGGGAGCAGTGACACTAAGTCCTTTTTCCTTTAGTAGGGTGGCACAAAGTGCTTCTCTTTCCTGTTCTTTTTTTGGATTTAATAGGCTCATAAGTTTGTTTCCTCAGAGGTATTTTATAGGGTATCAAATGTTTTTGCAAGTAATTTGCAAAAATACTTTTTCACCCTTATTTGGGAATTGGTTTATCATATATTATGGATTTAAAGATACTATTAGTCGAACCCAATGAGTCAGTAGGCGAGCTTATAGCCAAAAACTTGGAGCGTGAGTTCGGAGCAAAGATAACTTACTTTAAGAGTGGAGTCGATGCAGTTGAACTGATAAAAAAGGGTGAGTATTTCGATCTCTTTGTTTGCAGAAACAGCTCGCTTGAAACAGTAGAAAATCCGATCGAACAGATCGCGGCGCTGGTTCTCAATGCACTTTATGATAATTCATTAAAAACACCTCTGATCGTTATTGGTGACTTTGAACATACTTTTAAAAAGTACGCTCTTATTTCAGACCGACTTCGCATCGAAGAATTAAACCGTCTCGTTTTAAAAGCATTGAACCTGAAAAAAGAAGAGTTCGATCACTTAAAACTTCCTGACTATATTCCGTTTCCTATTAAATATTTTTACCTGATGACTCTGTCGCCTTGTGATGTTTTTATCAAGCTCACAAAAAAGACGGGTGATGAATATGTAAAACGGCTGCACTTTGGTGAGAGTTTTACCAAAAACGATTTAAACAAATATGAAGACCTGGGACTGAGTGAATTTTTTATCTTAAAAGATGAGCGAGAGCTTTTCATGAACGGACTGCTTACCCAGTCTTTAAGAAACCTGCGTGCACCTCATTCAATTGATGAAGCCGTGGTGATGACAGGTGATTCATTTGTCATCAGTAGTGATCTTATAAAGACGCTTGGAATCAGTTCAACTTGTGTGGCGATGGTCGACCAGACAGTGCACCAGATGAGAACCCAGATTTCAAAAGCTGATAAGTTGGGCCTGTTGCTTAAAAAACTTCTCGAAAATCAGTTAAGTTATTCTTATAAACGTTCCTACCTTATATGCCTGATGTCTTATTCGCTTCTGCCGAAAATGGAATGGGGTGGATCGGAGCAGATGCCGAATCTTCTCGAAAAAATTTCGATGGTCGCCTTTTTTCACGACATTTATCTCGATGAAGAAAAACTTTTAAGGATTATGGATATGGAGTCGCTTAAAAAAGCGAAACTTAATCCGCGCGAGCGCGACATCGTCATGAATCACGCCAACAAGGCCGCACTTCTTGCACAAACTTATCCGCGCCTTCCTCAGGGAGTCGACATCATCATTAAACAGCATCACGGAGTTTCAAACGGAGTAGGGTTCCCGGAAGCACTGACTGCCGCGATTTCACCGATGGCCGTCTTCTTTATAGTGGTCGAGGATTTTGTGACTTGTATTTTAGATCAGGAAGACCTGACGACATTTACGACGATTTTAAAATACCTCAAGCAGCGTTACACTCTTCCGACTTATAGAAAAGTGGTCACGGAGATTGAAGCGATGGTCTCAAAAAAGTCTTAATCTCTATAATGTGTAAGTAAATCCAATCAATCCACCAAAATCAATTTTTTTGCCGTTCATAGTGCGGGAGTCTCTCACATCTTTTGGTACAAACTTCGCTGAAAGTGCACCCATTAAAGATGTATTGGGCGAAAGTTTATAGATAGGAAGGACACTTACACCGGGTTGAAAGTAATTATTTAAGTGATACTCACTTCTGTCGGCCGTGGCCTCGGTTTTTCTCACGCTATAATAGTATTCAGAATAGCGGTCATCCATCCAGTCGATGCTCACACCAGCTCTAAGAAAAAAACTTCCTGAAATTGGATAAAATTCACCGTAAGTTAACTGCGTAAGGTACCCGTGAGATCTTCCGCCGATATCTTTTGATACATTTAATCCAAATTTTAAAAATTTTGCAGAAAGACCCACGAAAACCGAGTCTTTTCTATCGTCCATTCCTACGCCGTGATAACGATCACCCTCTCTTTTTATGAAGGCGCTTAAACTCATTCCTTGATTTCCTATCGCACGGACTGCAATTCCTTGCGGGCCTAGTGAAAACCTTCCGATACTTCCGGTTAAGATTGGAATCGGTTTGACGATATATTTTTTATCCAGATGTTCGTAGGTATTTCCAACACGTAAATTCTTTTTGAAAACCAGTCCGCCCCCAATGGAAACACGCCAAGTTCGTTCGTCCTGAGCAAAAGAATTAAAAGAAAATCCCAAAATAAAAAAGAGCAGTAAAAAAATTTTCATATGAAATAAATCGTACACGATTTCTGAAAAAAAATAAAAAACAAACAAAAATAGTCGGCCATCTTGACAGGATCTTTGCAAGAATTTGACAGAATTATTTTGTGTTTCTTTCATAACAAAATGATGAGGATAGTTTTACTGATAAATTTGTTTCATGAAAGTTACGGAGGACTATATGAAAAAATCTTTGCTAATCGGATCTGCAATCCTGTCTATGTCTCTATCTACGTTATCATTCGCTTGTGATTCTTCAGGTAAAACTGGATTCTTACCAGCAAACAACATGAAAATTTTTGCTGGCGATAAAGCTGCAAACTCAATGACTGAAGAAAAGTTCAATGCAATCACTGAACGTGTTGCTTCAACTTACAAAGCTATCATTGCTGCTAAAGGTGCTACTCTTTTCATGAACAATGCCTGGGAAGATCCAACTGTAAACGCTTCTGCACAAGAAAGCGGATCTCAGTGGCAGATCAACATGTACGGTGGACTTGCACGTCACCCTCTTACTACAGACGACGGTTTCATGATGGTTGTTTGTCACGAACTTGGTCACCATTTAGGTGGAGCTCCAAGATACGACCACAACACAGATTGGGCAGCTAACGAAGGTCAAGCTGACTATTTCGCTGGTTTAAAATGTATGAGAAGAGTTCTTCAAAACGACGACAACATCGCTATCGTTGCTAAAATGACTATCGATGCTGAAGCAGTTAAGCAATGTTCTTCAATCTATAAATCAGAATCAGACATCGCTCTATGTGAACGTGTTTCTATGGCCGGAAAATCTCTTGGATCACTTCTTGGTGAACTAGGTGGAAATTCAAACGTTAATTTCACAACACCAGATAAGAAAGTTGTTAAGACAACAAACGATGCTCACCCTGCAGCTCAATGTCGTCTTGATACATATTTCCAATCTACACTTTGTGATAAATCAATGGATGAAGAACTATCAAAAGATTCTCCAATTCCAGGCGCATGTATTAAAAAAGACGGGTATGCAAAAGGACCACGTCCACTTTGTTGGTACAAACCAACTTCAGCTGAGATCTAGTCTCACGAAGTCGTCAAAAAATTGCTAAAATTTATTTAAATTGTACGCCAAAAAATTGACATAGAGGGACCCCAAGAGGGTCCCTTTTTTTTGGTTTTCTCCAATGAAAAACTTCATTTCAAATTCAGGTGTCAAATCATGTACAAGAAATGTCAGGAATTGAAAGAATAATTTATTTTTCAACTCAGGTATTTGAAGCAAGAATTATCTCATTCCTACAATTTGTTACGGAGGACTTTATATGACAAAAGGGATTTTATTAGTTGCATTGATGGCAACATCACTAAGTTTCGGAACAGCGATCTCTTGTGACTCTACTGGTGACGGTGGATTTGCTCCAGAAAACAACATGAAAATTGAAGTTGGTGATAAAGCTTCAAATACAATGACTCAAGAATTATTCTTATCAACAGTTACTCGCGTATCTTCAGTTTATGCTCCAATCGTAAAAGAAAAAGGAGGAAACTTAGTTATGAACAACAGATGGGATGATGCAACAGTTAACGCATCAGCACAACAGTCTGGGAAAACTTGGCAAGTAAACATGTACGGTGGTCTTGCACGTCACCCGTTGGTTACAACTGATGGTTTCATGATGGTAGTTTGTCATGAACTAGGTCACCACCTTGGTGGAGCACCTAAAAAAGGTGGATTCGGTTCTGCATGGGCTTCTAACGAAGGTCAAGCTGATTACTGGGCTGGATTAAAATGTATGAGAAGAGTTCTTCAAAACGATGACAACGTTGCTATCGTAGCGAAGATGACTGTTGATGAAGAAGCTGCAAAACAATGTACTGCAATTTACAAATCAGCTGCTGACGTAGCTCTTTGTGAACGTATTACAATGGCAGGTAAATCACTTGCAATGCTTCTTGGTGACCTTGGTGGAAACTCAAACGTAGCTTTCACAACTCCTGATACATCAAAAGTTGCAAAAACGAATGACAATCACCCTGAAGCTCAATGTCGTCTGGATACATACTTCCACGGGACACTTTGTGATAAAGCGATTTCTGATGATGTAGACAACAAAGATGCAATCAAAGGAACTTGTATTAAAAAAGACGGATACGCTTACGGGCCACGTCCACTTTGCTGGTACAAACCAGGTGCTGGTGAAATCTAATTAATTTTTATTTTTAAAAATGAATTGATAAGTAAAAGGGCCAGATTTTTCTGGCCCTTTTTTTTTGCATTGGTGATGATAGAGAAATGAAGACACTTATTCTCACAGAAAAACCGTCAGTCGCCCGTGATTTCGCTCTTGCCTTAGGTGGTGGCAGTGGAGGACAGGATGGATTCATCGAGAATGAGAACTATGTTATTACCTGGGCCATCGGCCACTTACTCGCGCCATTTGATCCCGAAGATTACGATCCAAAATATAAAAAGTGGAGCCTTGCAACTCTGCCGATTATTCCCGCTGACTTTAAATTTAAAGCTCAGCCTAAAACAAAAAAACAACTTGATGTGATCAAAAGAATTCTTAAGCGCACTGATCTCGACAGACTCATTGTCGCGACCGATGCGGGAAGAGAAGGAGAGTTGATCGCCAGACTTATATTGAACGAAGGAAAATCGAAATTAAAATCCTTTCGATTCTGGACTTCGGCCGCCCTGACAAAAGATGTCATTCACCTGGAGATGAAAAATCTCAAACCTCTTCATGAATACGACCGACTTTTCATTGCTGGAAGAGCAAGACAAAAAGCAGACTGGTTAGTGGGAATGAATCTTTCGCGACTGGCGACGCTTAAGCTGAATGATTTATTTTCTGTCGGAAGAGTACAGACAGCTGTTCTTTCAATGCTGGTCGAACGAAGAAAGGCGATTGATGCTTTTATTCCAGTTGATTATTTTGAGTTTAAAGCGAAATTTAAATTCAAGCATGGTGATGTCAACGCCTATTGGTTTGATCCGAAAAAGAAAGAAGATACAAAAAGAAAAGATAAGCGCGAAGAGTTTGATGAACTTCAAAAACGGCTTTTGAATAAAGAAGCGATTGTTAAGCTTCTCAATCAAACTGAAAAAACTTCTTACCCTCAGGGTTTATATTCACTGACAGAACTTCAACGCCAGGGAAACATTCTCTACGGCTTTTCCGCGACAAAAACGCTGGAAATTGCCCAGACTCTCTATGAAAAATACAAATGTTTATCATACCCAAGAACTGATTCAAAAGTTATGGCCGCATCCAGTTTTGATCTCGTTAAAGGGCTGGTTTATAAATTTAAGGATCTCTATCCCGAACATTTTGAAAAATTTGCTGCCTTTAAAGTCAGCGTGAAAAATAAAACTGTATTTGACGATTCAAGGCTTACAGATCATCACGGGCTGATTCCACTTAAAGATTTCAACGGGGACGAGAATTCTCCGGAAGGAAAAATCTTTCATCTGGTTTTAAGAAGATTCATTACAAACTTTCTTGAAAACCACAGATATCTTGAAACCGATCTCATGATTGAGTGTGAAAAAAATAATTTCATGGCCCGCGGAAAAAAAATTATTGAGTTGGGTTTTAAAGTTTTAGAAGGCAGGGAGAGTGAAGAGCTTCTCCCGGAATTAACATTAAATGAATCGGGAACTTTAAAAAGCGGGGAAGTGGAGTCTAAAAAAACCAAACCTCCTTTTGAATATACGGAAGCATCACTACTTTACGACATGACGAATCCGGCGAAACTGGTAAGCGAAGCAGATCTAAAAAAAATCTTCAGAACAGAAATTGGCCTGGGGACTCAGGCGACGCGCGCTCAGATTATCGAAACACTCTTAAAGCGAAATTACATCAACCGCTCGGGTAAAAATTTAAATGCTACTGATAAAGGGATACTTCTTGTTGACCGCTTAAATGATATGCCCAGGACTAAAGAGCTTACCAGCGTTTCACAGACAGCTAAACTTGAACAGTCGCTTCAGAGCATGGCCGAAGGTGAGAATGATGACGTGGAATTTTTAGAAAACATCAATGACTTTATCAATACAGCCACTAATGAATGGAAAGCAATTGTTGGTATCGTGGGTGATAATTCAAAACCTAACTCATACGGCGGAAAAGTTTACGGGCCGAAAGTTCAGGCACAGGTTTCAAACCTAGGGCCTTGTCCGGTTTGTAGTGCAGAAATAAAAGATTTTCCAAAATCCTACAGCTGTTCAAGATGGAAAGAGGGTTGTGGATTTACTATCTGGAAAGAAGTGGCGAAGAAAAAACTTTCAGAGTCGCAGGTAAAAAAACTCATGAAAGACAAAAAGACTGATTTGATCAAAGGATTTAAGTCCAAAGCAGGCAAGCCCTTTGAGGCCTACCTGACTATGAATAAAGACGGGAAAGTTGAGTTTGAGTTTTTACCTAGATAATTATTCACAAAAAAGGCCTGCTAAAAGCAGGCCCGATGTTTTAGATTTTTGTACTTTCAGAGAAAAAATTAAGCGGCTGGCGTACATCCACCAGACCTCCACCTTTTGGTTTTGGAAAGTCGATGATTCTTAGAATGTTCGACATACATGAAACTCCTTTCGGCGAAAACTGCGTTGCTGCCGTCTTGATATTAACGGTAGAAACTTTTCCATCACCTTCGATTCTGAAATTTAAGTCAATGATCCCTTTAATTTTTTCAGAATTTTCCTGTAACTCTTGTTGATAACAAAATTTAAACTGTGGCAGATATTCCTGAAGAATCTTTCTTAAAACTTCAGGTTCAATTGAACCCATGACAACTGTGTCTGCCTGTACGAACGCTGTATCGATTCCTTTTTTGTTCGCTAAACCTCTGGTTGAAGTTGAACGATCATAATTTCCGACAGCGTCTTTTCCACCAAGATGTCCCGATCCATCGCCGATTCCTGCAGGGGCGCGGTAGTCTCCAGTAAGATTTGATCCTTTATTCCCAATTCCTGTTCCGGCCGTAAGTCCGCGGCTGCCTTCTGTTCCGGCACCTGCAGGAAGAGTCATCGTCGCGCTATTACCCATAAGCGCTTTCAAACCTTTTCCTTTGAACTCGTATCCCTTAGCTGCAGCATCACCAAGTCCAGTTGCACCTGCAACGTTAGGACTTGAAAGAGGACCTGCTTTAGCTGAACCAGCTTTTGATTTCTGAACTTTTTGCTCAGGTCTCGCAGTTGGGTCACCGGTTTTTCCGGCCTCATTCGTTGTAACTTTTTTCACTCCAGCTTCCATCTTCGTATCGATTTTTGCCATTTCTTTTTCAGCAATAATCTTCTTTAATTTTTTATACGATTCAGGAGGAGTAATAAAATTCATTTTAATAGCAGCAAGTTTTTCTTTTTCCGGCACTACTAACTTCGTCTGTGGAAGTTGTATAACAAAAATTGCCAGATGGAGAAACAAGCTGGCCATGACCGCTTTTTTTGTAAACTCGTTATCGTTTTTATCTTTATGATAAGTACGATTTGGAATTACAAGTTTTGCAGCGACCCTCTGTCGTTCGTGATTTATTTTTATTGGTCTTAGTGTTGGTATCATAAACCGCACCTGCAATTAATTAGTTTTTAGAAGTTCCTTCCTCAGCAGCGAT
>JACMNL010000075.1 GCA_014378525.1 Bacteriovorax sp. | reverse complement strand
CTACTACCAGCACTCGAGTAAACTACAGGGTTCTCCAATAGAAAACTGTAAGAACACCGAGCTCTCATACGGCAATGGAAAAACAGATTTGTTCAATGCTCACATTCATGCTGAGTGGGATGCTTCCGGGCGAGCTCAACTTATTATTCAGGACTACCTGAATGGAAAGTTGCAGGTGATGTTTTTACGTGATCAGTACAACATCGACTATAGAAAAGGCCTGTGATAAGTGCCCCTAGGGCCAAAATGTTTCACGACAAGATTTCTCAACTATGTGTAAGTACCTATTCCGCGTTCTCAAATAAAATATTTTCTTAAAAAATGATTCTTTTTATAAAAGTGCTTTGACATAGTTTTCGAAAATTTAGAATAATAAAACTACGAAAGGGAATGAGTCTCTTTCAAAAAACTCTCGAACAGAAATATTAGAGAGAGACCTCAAACAGTGTTAATGACCAAGGAAGGTTTATGAAAGCACTCACACGAATTCCTATCTTCAGCTACAACACTATTGCGACGACTCTTGTGACAGACTCAAAGTCACTGGAAATTAAATTCAGAAGCAAGTACGTGACTCTTGAGTCCCTGTTTGAATTTGAATCCGTTCTCGCGTGGACTGCAGCTCACCCGGAAGTTCAGTCTCTCTACATTACTGTTTACGGCGATTACTTCATTCAGGGAATTGATCCTGAAGAATTAAAAATTATGCCCGAAGAAAAACTAAAAAAAATTCTTAACAAGCTCTCTACTATTTCTCAATCAATGTTTTGTCTTCCACAGTCAATTGTGATGGATTTAAAACTTGGATGTAAAGGAATGGGAATCGAGCTTGCCCTTGCCGCTGATATTCGTATGTGTAAACCGGAAGCGAAGTTTTCTTTTGATCACCTGGCAAACGGACTCACTCCTACTTGCGGCCTCTTTTCTTTTCTTCGTCCCTACATCAATGAAAACTGCATGCGCTCACTTCTTTTGAGCGGCCGTGAGTTCGACGTTGTTACGATGAATACGCTAGGTGGTTACTGCGATACAGATTTCCATGCGACGACTTTGTTAAGACAAATTTTTGCCCAGGCACCCGTAGCACGTACGCAGGCAAAACGCGGAATTCTGGGTGATAATTTTACTGAAGCAGTAAATGCTAAAATTGAAATTGAAAAAGCAATTTTTAATGCTGCTGTTTCGACGAGTGACTACACTCAGGAAAACCCTTTCATGACTCATTCTGCTTTTAAAGAAAAAGTTCAGGAAGCTCATGAATCAAACGGATTTTAAAAACTCAAAAGTAATCTGATTTCATGCGCCGAGAGGACTTGTTTTACTTTCTGGAAATCACTTGTGATACCCATTAGGAATCCTCCCCCTCCGGCGCCACATAGTTTCAAAGAATAATCATTTGTCTTAATACCTTCAACCCAAAGGTCGCGGTACAACGTCGGGATCATCGGTGAAAAATGCTCGAACTGAAACTCTGAAAGTTTTTTGAAATTCTCCAGCAGGCCCTTTGTATCGGCATCAAGAAAATTTTTTATGCAATCATTGGTAATGGGCTTCAGCTGATTTTCACAAAGATCATTAAACTGAACATTCTTTGTTTTTTCTAAAAACAAGTTAACCAATGGTTCGGTCTTACGTGATCGTTTTGTATTGAGAAGAAAAATCCCGCCTTTTCCTTTCGGAAATTTTGGAATCACCACAGAACCCAGGTCATTTTTATTTTTAATTAAAATTGGTGAATTCAAATAACTGATCAATGGATCTACACCGGAACTGGCACCATGAAAATGTGACTCCATCTGCGAAAAAATCTTTTTTAGTTTTGCGATATCAAGTGTTGAATGATTTTCCTGCTCGTATCGGTCAAAGATAGCTGCGACCAGTGCACCTGAACTTCCGACTCCGTACCCTTGCGGGATCGTCGAATCAAAATAAAGCCCCTGTGAGATATCAAATTCAAAAGAAGTAATATCAAACTGACAGTTTAATTGATTGTTATCGATCAACTGCTTTATGAAAAGTGAAAATGCTTTTAATTCAGGATCGATGACAGCAGTGTTGTCGCGTCTGAACGTCAGTTTTCCGTCGAATAAAGTATAGGGAATACAAAGCCCCATCGAACTTTGAATAACACTGAATTCACCAAACAGGAGAACCTTTGAATAAAACTTTTTTTCGATCTCCGCGCGTGCCATCTCTAGTCCTTGATTTGCTCTGGTCCCAAACCTACTTCATCGTAGATAATATTCTGGACAACTTTTAAATCCACCAGGTCTTTTTGCAGCCACTGATGAACGTCAGTCTTAAACTCAGCTGGGTACAACAAGTGAATGTTCGGTCCGGCATCAATCGTAAAACAAACTGGGATATTGGTCTTGCTTCTGAACTCTCTGATTTTTTCAATCAGAAGAAGAGAAGTTGGTTTTAATAAAATATAACTTGGATTCGATGTCATCATAAGCGAATGAAGCATTAGTGCCTCTTCCTCGACAACTTCGATGAAAGTGTTCATGTCACCGGTCTTCATGGCCGCCAGGAGCTTATTGAGGTTGTAACGTGCTCTCTTGAAGCGCTCAATCGCAAACGGATGGTTATCCATCAAAGCATGCCCTGCTCTGCTTGATACCGATTTTTCTCCCGCATCAACAATTAAAATGGCATCACAAAAACTTTTAAATGCTTCATGAATTTCGTTTTTCTTTACTGGAGTTGCAAACAAATTGCTGGTCTCCGGCAGATTATCAATCTCCCCCCAAGTGGCAAGAAGTGGATACACAGATCTCGAAGCAGAACCAGAGGCCTTTCTTGACAGGTCAGAGGCCTCTCTAAAAAAATCTTCTGTCAAAGCTCTATGTCCGGTAATTTTTTCATCGAGTGATAATAAACATAAATTAAGAGCACTCATTGAAGAAGCTGATGAAGCAATTCCCGAAGAATGAGGAAAAGTATTTTCTGAATTGATGGCCAGATGAAACTCTTTCAGCCACGGAAATCTATCTACTTCTGTTTCCAGAAATTTTACAATTTTAGTTTTAAATTTTTCATTGAGTTCACCTTCAAAATAAAAATCCACATCTACTGCTTTTAAATTTGAAGGTGAGGCAAAAACAGTCATTGAAGTTTTAGCCTTGCTGAGTGTGAAACTTACAGAAGGGTTCGCCGGAATCTGTACCGGAATTTTTCCCCAGTATTTTACCAGGGCAATATTTGAAGGTGATGTCCATCCGACTTTTAAATTTTCCAAAACAAAATCCTAGTGAAGCAGATGGTTAGAAAAGCCCATCTTCACAGCATCTTTTGATTCAGCTTCAATCGGGTCAGATATAAGGTCGCTGTATTTATAAACTGTATCGAGACCTTTTGTTCCGAAATAATTTTTAACGAATGCCAGATCCTCTTCAGTCGCAACCAGGACAAAATCCCCGCCCCATGCACCAAGAGACTTAATAGCTCCCGGAAAGTCCGGGAACTGGGCGTCTTTGACCATTGGAAGATCGAGAGTTTTTGAAATGATTTCTTCGTGAGTATGAATCAATGACTGAAATTGTTTTAATGTCTGTGCATTTAAAAATTCCTGAGTCAGCTCGGTGATTTTTGCAATCAATGAGGGATCAACCGGTCTCTTCTTGGTATATTCTTTAATCGCATCACGCGAGTTTTGTTTTTTTCCAAGATAAACGAAAAAAAGATTATTTTTAAAATCAGGTGAAAAATAAATCGGCGACCAGTTCGGACCGCTCGAAACTTTTTTGTAGGCAATAGGCCCATCAGACTGTGCGCACGCGATATCATATCCAGACCCGCCGTGAGTTTTAAAGAGTAGCTCAAACGGAGAAATATAGGCCCATTGGGCTATGTTGTAGATAAGTGAAGAAGAACTTCCAAGGCCCCATGTTAACGGAAAACCTAAACGTGTTTCAACTTTAACGTCGACGTTGTCTCTTAAAAAATGTGAGTTTTGTTTTCTCACCTGCTGAAGGATTTTTTGCAGGAATAATGCTTCTTCAGAAGGATTTGCATCAAGACATTTGAAGTGCCAGAACTCGAAAGAACTGTCGAACCAAAGGTTCCCGTTCACGTCGTAAGATTTCCAGCTCAATGTCGGTGAGAATGATGGGTTGTATTTTACGGATAACGACTGACCAACTTTTGTAGGAAGTGCCAGGGACAAAGCTCCATCTAAAACGAAATACTCGCCTGTAAGAAGAAGTTTACCGTGACCAAAATAATACTGGTCCTTTTCAGGACATGATTTTTTCAGGTCGTTATTAATCTGACTTAAGTTAATTTGATTCATAATTTCCTTTAAACGTAATTTCTTAAACCAGCGATGTACTCTCTCACTGACTTGAATGAGATGACTTCATTTTCAAAGTATACTTTTGCTCTTTCTCTTTCCGCTTCGTTGGCCTCAAGATGGTTTAAGATATTCATTAAATGCATTTTCATATGACCTTTCTGAATTCCGCTCGTAACCAGTGATCTGACGGCCCCGAAATTCTGAGCGAGTCCAAGTGAAGCGACCACTTTCATCAGGTCTTCAGCACCAGGTCTACCCAGCATATCAAGTGATAGTTTTGCCATCGGATGAAGAGACGTTAATCCTCCCACTGATCCAATAGCTAGCGGCACTTCTAAACTAAAGCGGAATCTTCCGTCTTTTATTTCGACATCCGAAAGTCCTCTGTATTGTCCGTCGCGGGCAGCATAAGCATGTCCGCAAGCTTCGACAGCACGGAAGTCGTTTCCAGTTGCGATCACAACGGCATCGATCCCGTTGAAGATTCCTTTATTGTGAGTTGTTGCTCTTGTTACATCGATTTTTGAAATGCGGATAGCGCGTGCAAATTTTTCTGCAAATTCCTGCGCTGACATTTCAAAACTCGGGTCATTCAATTCTTCAATTGAACACTCAACTGTACTTCTCACTCTGCATTCTGGTGTGTAGTTAGATAAAATCGCCATCACCACTTGCAGTTCTTTTTCTGAATCAGTAAATGAGACTTCTCCCATTACGATATTTTTCCATGTGCGCCCCAGAGTTTCGAGAACCGAGTTAATGAAGTTCGCCCCCATTGCATCACACGTATTGAACTCACCAAGCAACTGGAAGTATCCAGGCTCGTCGTGAGTTCTATCAACTAATCTCAGGTCCAGCATTCCGCCGCCGCGTTTTTCCATGTTTGAAGTTAAGCTCGACACAGAAACAATCAGTTCATTTTTATATTTATTAAAAAGGTTTTGTAATTTTAAAGGTTCTCCATTCCAGATGAAATGAACCTGTCCGACTTTTTTAAGACCTAAAATTTCTGCCTTAAATCCACCGCGGGTTAACCAGAAATTTGCTGCTTTTGCAGAAGCTGCAACCACAGAACTCTCTTCAATCGCCATCGGTACACAGTAGAGTTTGTTATTGATAAGAACGTTTGGAACTACGCCGAGAGGAAAAGAAAAATTTGTTAAAGTATTTTCGCTGAATTCATCAATCGTTCTCTGGATAGCTTCATCAGCGTGCCAGAATTTTTTGAATTGAATTCGGGCGGCATCTGAGTTTGAAAAATAGTTTCTTACTAAAAAATCAATTTTCTCAATCTTACTCAGCTTAGAAAAACCTTTTACCGGAATAGTCGGCATCTGCACTGAAGCAGAAGGTGTTTTTGTGTTTAGTTCGTTATTCACTGGACCTCCGGGGTCAAACTCGCGTTATTCTGCGGTTTCACTGTCAGGAATGCTCTCGCCATTTTAAGACCCTCAATCTGTGCGGCCGTAAAAGCTTTTAATTCAGAATAATTTTCAGCTCTGTTTAAAAAGTTTTTTGCCTGGCCGATGACTGAAGAAAAATCCAGAAGCTCCTGAAGGTAATACCCATCAAGGAAATTTTCGATACCACCCGAAATGATGATTTGTTTTTCCATGAATTTCGGATTTGCTTTTAAAAGATTATTGAGAATGCTGATCATTTCAAGGGAAGTATGGCCTACGCGTGAAAGAGCTTCGATTTCAACAATAGATGCGCCCTGTGATCTCATCAACTCAAGCTTGGAGAAGTTTGTTCCACCAAAACTTGCCAGCTCAATTGCATCAATAGGAAGCTCTAAAAGGGATTTAAGACTTTTTGGTCCCATTCCCTGTCCTACTTCTTTCACGATGATTTTATATTTGTGATCAGGTTTTTTTTCGCAAAGTTTTGCAATCGTTTCAATCGGACTGAATTCAAATTTGTCACCCTCAGGCTGAAACCATTCCTGCAAAGGATTGACATGAATAATTAACCCGTCTGCATCCAGACGATCAACCATATCAAAAATTTTATTTATATTGTTTGAATGAACAAGTTTTTCAACCTGTGCGATTCCAAGATTAGCGAAAAACGGAAGATCGGCCCCTAAAATCGGACGAAGATTAAAATCATTAAAGTATTCATCAGATTCTAAAAGCGTTCTGCATGAACCTAGTCCCATTCCTAAAGAAAATTCCCGGCATACACGCGCAAGATTTTGATTAATGATTCGTGCTTCGCCCACTCCACCTGTCATACTTGAAATCCAGAATGGAGCTGAAATTTTTTTGCCTAAAAAAGTCGTTGAGATATCAGTTTGTGAATTGGGATGTGCTGATTGCATCGGCTCATAATAAAATCGCGAGTCGACCTCAGGCCTTCCGGTCTGTGCTTTGTTGGTGAGCTCGATGTGATCTCTTTTCCTTGTTTCTTGCATAGGGTCTTTTAATACCATGAAGGGCCCCGGACGTCATTTCTTTTTAACAGGATATGTATTTATAATCATTCAGAAACTATAAGGACAAACTCTCTTTTCACGTCGGTTATTACATCGATAAGCTCTTTGGGAGTTCCTCTGCGCAGTTCTTCAGTCTCGGCATTCAAGTCCATAGCGACGAAAATCTTCTTTTTCGAAGACCCCCATTCACTTTGAAATTCCTCTAGAACACGCTTTAAACGATAAGGTGTGTCCATTAAAATGGCCGTGGTTTTTAAATTCAAAATATTTTTTATCGACTTATGTCTTTCGTCTGAATCAATAGGTAAAAATCCTTCGAACCAGAATTTTTTATGTGAAAATCCAGAAAGCGCCAGCGCTAAACTAACTGAATTAAAAAATGGAGTTGATGTGACTTTAATCTTATTTTGATGACAAAGATTAACGAGTTCAACACCTGGATCATAAAAAGCAGGAAGCCCCCCATCACTCATGAGATAAACATTTTTTCCCTTCTGCAATTCACTCAAAAGCTCTTTCGCAACTACAGCAGCAGTGTGTTCGTTATAAAGAACAAAATTGTCTACACAATCACGAGGCAGTTTAAATCCCAGCCATCTTCTGCGGCCTGGTTTTAAATCTTCAATTACAAAAATCGAATTTTCTTTTTGCTCTGTTGAAGCTTCGAGTAGAATTCTCTGGGCCCTGGGCTCGAGCTCACCGTCTTCTGTTATAGGCGTAGGAATGAGTGTCAGTGTACCGGTTGTTTTCATATTGGCCGACCTTAGCAAAGTGGCCAGAATTTTAAAAGCCGCAAGATCTTAAGAGTATTCTTTACACTCACTATATTCCGCTACCTAAACAAATTACAATCTAACAACCCGTTATGCCTTTTTTACTGACTTTCGAATAGAGTTCCGTCATATATAGGCCATGGAAACACTCGCACAATTTTATATCATCTACCCGCTTGGCCTAAGTGACTTAGGATTGATGGAGTTGAAAGAAAAGTGGAACATCCATTATCCGGCTCAAAAACTGGAAATATTATCTGAAGATGAAGGCGGAGTATTAATCAACGTCACAACTCTTCAGGGATTTTCACTGAATCATATCCTGCGCTCACCAACCCGCATTCTTTTACGTGTGGCCGAGTTTAAGGCCCGCGATTTTCCAAAACTTTTTAATAAAATTTCGAAGCTACCAATGAAGCACCTTCTAATCGGACAAAGGCCTGAAGTTGAAGCAAGTGCGACTAATTCAAAACTTTTTGATTCAAGAAAAATAGAGAAGGCCATTACTGACGGAATCGAAGAAAGTTACCGCAAGCAGCCTGTTAAAAAAAAATACCTCGATCATTTTGAGGCCAATAAAACAAATGATCTTCCTAAATTATATTATCGTGCAGTGGATGACATGATCACGATCAGTATTGATACGACAGGAGAGCTGCTACATAAACGTGGAGATAAACTTTTCACGGGACTCGCTCCAATCAGAGAAAGTCTTGCCAGTATTTTGTTAGCTGCACTTACGCATGACCTCGACAAAAAACCTTATACGTTGATTGATCCGATGAGTGGCTCGGGAACTTTTTTAATTGAGGCACATGATTCATACAAAATTAACAATGACCGTCCGTTTGCCTATCAGCACTTTCCATTGTGGATTGACTACGCTTTAAAAAAACAATTTATAGATAAATTCAAATCAGCAGAGAATGAAAAATTCTCAAAATACCTTGGTTTTGAAATTAATGAAGAAGTCTTAAAACTCGCTATAAAAAATACCGTTGGTAAAAATATCCAGATAAAAAAAGGCGACATTTTTGCTAAGAGTGAAGTTTTGCCTGGTGATAACCTGATTGTCATCAACCCACCTTACGGACTTCGTGTAGGTGAAAAAAGTGATATCAATGTTGAGTATTATAAAAAAATTATTCAATCTGTGCGCGAAAAATATAATCCTGTTCGTCTGGGAATTATCATTCCGGACGAACACCGTTTTAACCCTGCCCCCAAAGATCTGGTTGCTAGAATTCCGTTTAAGAACGGCGGCCTGCCGGTTATTTTTTATATTTTAAAAAACTAGATATCTGAACTGAGCGGATAACAGTCATTATTGATTATTTTCTGATGAAACACATAAAAGACTCATCACTTACAGTAAATCCTCTGATGAATCCATCCTGGTCTTCTGTTGTAAAAACTTTAACACCTTCACGAGTGAATACAGTTTGAGTGACTACCGGCCCGTCAGTTAAAACGTTAACTACAGAGTCAACATTGTCCAGAAGGTCCAGCTCATTTCCAAAACGGTCTTCGAATTTAACAGTGCGTGCTTCAGTATCGGCAATGACGATTTTTCCAGTCTCATAACTTCTGCATTGAAATGTTGAAGCAGTTGCTTCAAATGTTCCTAATACTAAAATTAAAGTCATCAGAATTTTCATTGCATATCCTTATTCACTAAATAGACCTGTGTCTTGGCAACCACACCACTCATGAATGGAAGTAGAACCACTTCATTAGTTGTAGCATGAGAAAGGCCCGCGCCACTGGTGTCTGAAAAAATTTTAAGCCCAAGGGTTTTGGTTTTACCTTCCGGAGTTATCAGTTGTAATTCGTCCCCTGATTTAAGGGTAAGATGTTTTGATTTTATTAGCAAGGCCATTTGCTGGTCTCTTTCAACATCGACGATCTCGCCGACATAATTGTTGTCCTGGCGCTGGATTCTCTTGTTTTTAAGTTTGGTAAAAAGGACGTCGGTCTTGTTGATATTGTAAAAACCCTTGATCATCGGGCGTGGGTGCTCTGTTTTGATTTCCAGTACGTCTTCATGTTTGATTCTGCCTTCGAATAAGTCGATACAGTTTTCAAGATGGCCGAAGCTATCGTCAAAACGCAGATCAAATCTCACAGCACCGATATTAAGACTTCTCAGTTCATCCAGATGGTCCAGCAGATAAAGATCTTTCACGTTAAACATGAAAGTTCCATGGCGGTTTTCAATCAACGGGAAACCGGCATGAGGACTCTCCTCACTTGTTCCATATGCTTCAACATTCTTATCTAAGATATCTTTTTGTACTGCTTCTTTTTTAAGCGGAGATAAAAGCAGTCGTGGAGAATAAAATAACAAAATTCTTCCAAAGACTAAAACTTCAAGTTCTGTTTTTAATTCTTTTGCATAATTGCTTAAATGCTCGCGTGAAAGTTCATTTGATAAAACCAGACGGTCAAGTTGCTCACCTAAAAAATCACTCCAGCGCGAAAGCCCTGTGTAATTATGATTTCCATTTTCCAGGATCAACTGGACCTTTAACCAGGGGAATTTTTCTTTAACTAAATTCAAGGCCCCGGGATCCTGAATTCTTATGGCCTTAAATTCATGCAATGGAAGACGACTAACAAGTTCGGCATTTTTTTGAAATAAAGACTCTTGTTGTAAAACATCCCACTCTAAAACAAGCGGTAATTTAAATTTCTGATTGAGAGCAATCATCTCTTCAAGCCCTGCCACGGTATTTTCACTATAGCGTGAAATAGCGGCGGTTCCGACAATAACTTCCAGTACATTTGCATCAATTTTTTTTGTCTCAACTAAAATTGCAAGTTCCTTTAGCTGAGTTGTATTTTCGGCGTAGGTCACAAACTTCATACGTGTGCCTCCGCTAATTTTCTTCTGATGATATTAAATCTTTCTGCTCCGGCGATGTACGGAACTTTTACGACACTTCCAGGTTTTGATTTTGGAACAGCAATATTAGAAATTGTTTTAATCGAGCTCGCTACATGACTCAGTGTCTTTCCTGAAAAAGGCATGATCTCAAGAGCATCACCCGGAACAAAGGCACTTCTGACTTCAAGAAGAATATGTTCGTTTTCTTTTACTTCCAGGATCACACCGGTAACAACGTATTCATTGTCATCACTTTCGCGCTGGTTATAAATTGATGATTCGTCAGCATACTCATCCAGACTACCCGTTGTATAATCACGGTGAGAAATTTTTCTCAGCTCTTCTTCCCAGCGGATTAGATCATCTGATAAAAAATTCCCGTGTTCTTTGTAATGAGCAAGTGCTTCAGAATATACTTTTGAAACTGTCGCTGCGTAATAATGAGATTTATTTCTACCTTCAACTTTTAGTGAATCAATTCCTGCTTCAATAAATTCTGTCAGCATTCTTATGCCTTCCAGATCTTTCGAACTCATGAAATACGCTTTTTTTGCTTCTTCTTCATTTTGCATATCAATCGAGTATTCAAAACGACATGAGTGAGCGCATCCACCGCGGTTTGAGTCACGGCCTTGAGTATAATTCGAGATTACACAATTTCCTGAAAATGCCATACACATTGAACCATGCACGAACATTTCAATTTCCAGACCTGTCTCTTCTTTGATTTTTTTTGCTTCTTTAATCGTCACTTCACGACCGAGAACAATTCTAGTCACACCCATTTTTTTCCACAACTTTGCAGACTCAACATTTAAACAAGAGGCCTGAGTTGATAAATGGATGACTAAATTAGAATGTTTTTGGATTTCTGTAATGACACCTAAATCAGAAACGATAACGGCATCTACTTTTAGTTCAGATAAAAGAGTTAAAAACTCCGGAAGCTCTTCTAAATCTTTATCGTGAAGGAAACTATTTAGAACAACGTAAACGTGGGAACCGCGCTCATGAGCAAACTCCACACCTTCTCTTAATTCCTGAGCAGTGAAGTTGTCCGAGGCCTGGCGAAGACCAAATTTCTGACCTCCAAGATAAACGGCGTCTGCTCCATAAAGAACAGCGACCTTTAATTTCTCAAGGCTGCCTGCGGGCGATAAAAGTTCAGGGGTCCAGTTTTTCATATATAGGGTCACTCTTTCCTTATAAAATTCCACCTTTTAGATACCAAAAAAATCCAATACAATCAAAGTATGTTAAAAAAGTTATTCATAATTACACTCCTGTCAGTGGTAGCTTTAAGTGCCTACTTATACTGGGATTACTCTGCCAAGCGCACAGTGATTACCCCGTATACTTATAGTTTCCTAAACAGTTTTGATAAAAATTATGAAGCTCATCACGCCCTGGATCTCAAACAGGCCGAATCGGCGAAGATTTTAATCCTAGGCGACCGCATGGGAAAAACGCTGGATACCTATACTAAAAATATCCAGGAGCAGTTCGGGGGGGCCTTTAAAACTCCACCGTCAATCTTCAACTGGAGCGCTGATAACGAAGGTCTGTTTAGAACAATTCACAAATTAAAGATGCTAAAAAAGCTCCCACCGATCATCATTTATTTTGGTGCAAGCAGTGAACTAACCGAAAAAAAATTTCGCGTAGAAGATAAAAAAAATATCCTGAAAAACTTTGAAACATACGACAATGAAAAACTTATTTCACTCATCATCACTTTTCCATGGTTATCAAAAGTTCTTTATAAAAATGTAAAATACTTTGATCTGGCCGAGTACACAGAATATAAAAGCATGCTTGCCTCTCCACAAAAGCTGGAAGAAAAAGAACTTTCATTTAAATTTTTTCAATACGAAATGAAAGAGATGATCGATTACATCAAGGATAAAAAAAGCAACCTGGTTGTGATCACTACACCTATAAACCTTGAAGTCGAACCGAAAGAAGTCTGTGCTCATTCAAGTAACGATCAGACCGTCGGGGTTCAGCAGGAAATTGAAGCAGAGTTAAAGGAAGGTGCTTACAAAACGGCCTTTCCAAAGGCACAAAAATTGAGCGAAGTTACTTTTTCCAATGCCCGATCATTTTACTTACTCGGTCGAGCGGCGCTTGGCACGGGCGATATAAAAACGGCAAGAGAATCACTTTTAAAAGCTTCTGTATTCGATTGCAGCTCTTGGCGTGGAAATGCTGTCTACAATGCCATAATCAAGTCTCTCGCGCAGAAAAACCTGGTCCACGTCGTAGACTTTGATCAGTTCATGACATCGAATCTTTCCAAGGAAGGATTATACTTTGATGAAATCATTCCACAGAATGTTTTTTATCAAAGCATGATCAAAGAACTCGGTGACATTTTAAAGAAAATTTTAAGCATTGAATGAATAAAAGGAGACCAAAATCATGAGTCCAGTATCAGAAGGCACTCTCACTGTTAAACTGAAAAAAGATGAGATCCTTTTTCTTGCCGATGGCGACGATAAAGATCTTTATATAATTCAGAAAGGACGTGTCATGGTGTTCGTCCAGAAAGGCTCTCAAATCATCCCTGTGGCCTATCTTTCAGACGGCGAATACATTGGTGAGCTTTCGTTCTTTGATGAGGGGAAACGAAGTGCCAGCATCATCTGCACTGAAGATACAGAGTTCCTGAAAATCCCTGTAGAAGAGATGCATACACACTGTCCGGTATGGATGAAAATCATCGGTACACAGTTGACTAGAAAAATAAGAGAAGACGACGAACTGATAAGGTCAAAAGGTATCCGTAAAAAAAATGTAGAGGGCATAAAACCCCTTTCCATGGAAGAGCAAACTCATTGTTTTAAGTTGGTCGATCTCAAAAGAAATAAAAAAGCATAATTAATTTCGATAATCTCGGTGTCACTAAAACACCGCGAGTCACCTATTATCACACTTAAATCTTGGCATAGAACTAGCAATGTATATTAGTGAGAGTGCAGAAAGGATTTCTTCACTTAAGTATTTTGTACTTGTTTCTACAAGGAGGATTTATGAAATTGATTAGTATTAAGAAAGGTCTATTATCACTGACACTATGTCTACTCGTTGCTGCCTCAGTCACTAGTTGTGCTCAATCGCCTTCTAGAAACATTGCTGAATATCAAAAAAACGATGTCGCAAAAGTATCAGATGGTGAACAGGCACCTCATAAATTTCACAGTAAAAGGTTTGAACAATATAATTCACTTTACTAGTGAAAAAAAAGGCTCCTTAACGGAGCCTTTTTTTTATCACAATGTAATACTGTATTAGATTAAGCCTAATTCTTTTACTGAGTCTCTCTCACTTCTTAATTCATTAAGAGTAAGATTAAATTTTTCCATTCCAAATTCGTTAAGCTTTAACCCTTCAACGATTTTTAATTTTCCACCAGATGTTGTGCATGGAAATGAGAAGATTAATCCCTTATCAACACCGTACTCTCCGTTTGAAGCTAAACACATCGAGAAAGTGTCACCAGCTTTAGTATCGTGAGTAAGAGCGAAAATTCCGTCAACAACAGCGTTAGCTGCTGAAGCTGCTGAAGAAAGACCGCGAGCTTTAATAATCGCAGCTCCACGTTTCTGAACAGTTTCAATGAAAGCTCCTTTCAACCATTCCTGATCAGCGATCACTTCATTAGCAAATTTACCGTTGATTTTTGCATTGAAAAAATCAGGGTACTGAGTCGCAGAGTGGTTACCCCAGATTGCCATATTCGTAACAGCAGTTATATCGACTCCAGCTTTCTGGGCAAGTTGTGACTTCGCTCTGTTTTCATCAAGCATAGTCATTGCATAAAATCTGTCTTGAGGAATACCTTTAGCTGCGTTCATACAGATAAGTGCGTTTGTATTACATGGATTTCCAACAACGAAAACTCTTACGTCCTTGTTTGCATTAGCTGCAATCGCCTGACCTTGAGTCGTGAAAATTCCACCGTTAATTTTTAATAAATCAGCTCTCTCCATTCCATCTTTTCTTGGAACAGATCCAACTAATACGGCCCAGTTTACATCTTTGAATCCGACTGCGTAGTCAGATGTACAAGTGATTTTTTTAAGGAGAGGGAAAGCACAGTCATCCAGTTCCATTGCTACACCTTTAAGTGAACCAAGAGCAGCTTCTAGTTCAATCAACTGAAGTTCAACTTCTGTTTCTGGTCCAAACATTTGTCCGGAAGCAATTCTGAAAAGAAGTGCGTAACCAATTTGTCCAGCGGCCCCAGTCACAGCGACTTTAACGCGATTTTTTGCGCTCATAAGATCTCCTGATATGAAAAAAGTATTTTAGGTGTGCATGCAATTACACATGAATAATAACTCCACTCGTTTGTCTCGTAAACACACTTTTGAGCATAGTTTCTTGACTTAAATGGTAATGTCACAATAATGTAAGGATCATCTAAGAAGGAAATTTATGACAGAACAATCAAATAATAATGGCGGCGGCGGAAAACCAAACGGTCCAGCTGGCGCACCAAATCCGAATCCAAATCCCAATAGAAGACCTAACAATAGACGCAGAAACAACAACAGACCGCGTGGAGAAGGTTCACCTCAGGGACAAGCTGGTCAACCAGATCAGCAAGCGCAGAATCCAAATCAGGCACCGAGACAACAAGCTCAAGGCCAGCCTCGTCCGCAGGGCCAGGGAAATAATCCGAACCAGCAAAATAGAAATCCAAATCAAAACCCGAATCAAAACCGCAGACCGCAGCATAATAACAATCGCCCGCGTCCTCAAGGACAAGGCGGCGGACACCAGCCGGTTAACACTAACAGCACTGGCTTTAGCGTTGAGCGCATTTATGAAAAATATTTAAAT
>JACMNL010000074.1 GCA_014378525.1 Bacteriovorax sp. | reverse complement strand
TTTGCTGACGAAGGTTATCTTGCGATAGCTCCTGAACTTTTTCACAGGACAGCTCCTCCGGGATTCACGGCCGGATATGATCAGTTTAATTCTGTGATGGATCACTTTACGGCCATTACGACTCAAGGGTTAATTCAAGACTCACAGGCATGTTTTGACTGGCTTAAAGAAAACGGTGCTGAGTCCATCGCAGTTATCGGACACTGCCTTGGTGGACGCGTATCCTTTGTTGTGAATTCTGCTCTACCAGTGAAATGTGCCATTTCTTACTATGGGGGAAGGATCGCGACGATGAATCTTGATCTGGCGGCAGATCAGAAGTCTCCCTTGTTATTTTTCTGGGGAAACCTGGACCAGCATATTCCTAACGATCAGATTCAATCGATCAATTCTGCATTAACAGCGGCCAAAAAGAAATTTACGTGTGTGCAATTTTCAGATGCGGACCATGGATTTTTCTGTGATGAGCGACCAAGCTATAATCCACAAGCTGCAAGAGAGTCTTGGGCCATGACCCTGCAGTTCCTAAAAGAAAATATGTAAAAAAAAGGCCGGAATTTCTTCCGGCCTTTTTTTATATCAATTAAAAAATTTGATTAAACATTTCCATGACATTTTTTGTACTTCAATCCGCTTCCACAAGGACATGGCTCATTACGGCCGACCTTTGGAGTTTCTCTTACGATCGGGTGAAGAGGCTCATGTTCTACTTCGTCAGCTACTGCTTCGATTGGAACAAGAGGTGGATTCTCATGCATAGATTTTGCAATCTTCAAGTTTAAGAATTCATTTTTTTCTAAAGGAACAACTTTCGCTGGTGCAGCTGGTTTAGCAGCGGCAGGAGCTTTTTTTGCTGGAGCTTTAGGAGCTGGTTTTGCAGCTGGTGCCTTCACAGCAGCTTTCGGAGCTGGTGCAGCTTTTGTTTCTACTTTTTTTGCTGGAGCAGCTTTTGGAGCTGCTTTCGGAGCAACTTTTGCTGCTGCTTTTGGAGCTGCCTTAGGTGCAGCTTTTTTAGCTGGAGCTTTTTTTGCTGCCGCTTTTTTAACGGGTGCCGCTTTTTTTGCTGCAACTTTTTTCGCCGGTGCTTTTTTCGCTGCTACTTTTTTAGCAGGAGCTTTTTTCGCAACTACTTTTTTTGCTGCTTTTTTTGCAGGTGCTTTTTTCGCTGCCGCTTTTTTAGCTGCTGGCTTTTTTGCCGGTGCTTTCTTAGCTACCGCTTTTTTAGCAACTTTTTTCGCTGCTACTTTTTTCTTAGCTACTGGTTTTTTAGATGCCATTATCGTTCTCCCGTTAAAACATAGTACGAATCGTTTCAACTTTAGTATGCCCGAGCGTTTTATTTAGGTCAAAATTTAATATTTAGTTATTGCGAAAATCGTTGGGAGGCACGCCTTCGATCTTTTAGTGGCCTTATTGAATTTTGAAACCGAGCTGTAGCTTGAAGGAGTTTACGCCTATTCTGTTGGGGGAAAACCCCGTTTCATGCATGAAAAGATGGCCGTAATATACGCTTGCTATAGACCTATCTTCATAGGGGGGAGGCCTAAAAACAATCGGCAGATTGGGGTGAGTCATTTTTGGTGGGCAAAAAAAAGGCGCACCCGAAGTACGCCTTTGTGTTTTTTAATCATTGGCAGTTGGTGTATGAAACTTTCCCGGCACCCCAGATAATGTTTCCGGCCTTATCAGACGGGTAACAAGCTCCATTGTAGGTCTTAAAATTTCCTGAAGCACAGTATTTATAACTTTGTTTACCGGCACCCCAGATAATATTTGAAGCTGTATCTGTTGCGTAACATTCACCATTGTATGTTTTGTATTCACCGCTGTGGCAAGATCTCCAGTCCATTTTACCGGCATCCCACATGATGTTCCCGCTTCTGTCAGCAGCATAACATTCACCATTATAAGTCTTAAAAAGACCTTTTTTAACAACTGGAGTGGCCTCTTCTTTTTTATTAAAAATCACAGTTCCATCAGCAATTGAGGTTTCGTTCGCTTTTCCAAGTCCCAACTGCTCAACTGTCTTTTTCATCTGACGGATGTAATTGATGGCGTAGGCATCAGTCATTTTTTTCGTAGGGAAAATTTTAAGAGCATTATTGATCTTGATGATCTGAGGTGCATAAGTTGCATTGTTTAAATCGCGGTATAAATCCCACTGTAAAAACTCAAGTGCAGTTCTCTGGATGTTATACTGGGCAGAAGCATCGAAGATCGATTTATTTAATTCATTTAAAAAATTAAAATATTCAATTCCGAAAGCTGCATATGGCAGAGTAGATTTTTTTGCAAGGTTGGCCATATCAGAATCATAATACTTAAGAGCAAGCTTGATTGAAGCTGTTAGTACGCGTGCTTTTGCATCACTCGTTCCTACCGTTCCTTCAGTTGTCTC
Organism: Bacteriovorax sp.; assembly: GCA_014378525.1. Taxonomy (GTDB): domain Bacteria; phylum Bdellovibrionota; class Bacteriovoracia; order Bacteriovoracales; family Bacteriovoracaceae; genus Bacteriovorax. The sequence continues at coordinate 83,660 of JACMNL010000074.1, read as the reverse complement.
TGCAGTTAAAATATCATTTAAAACAAGCGCACGGTTAAGTGCGTATCTCATAATTAGTTCAGATTGTTTTGGAGCGCTTTCAACAACGACAGATTTAATTCCATCAACCAGTCTGTCAATTCTCTGCTCCATTGGAAGTGACTGGGCATTATCAAGCAGATCGATTAAAAAAATCTTTGAATCCTTTGCCCAGGGAAGAAGCTCAGCAATTTGTGCTGCTGATAATTCTCTTTGAGTTCCTTCCTGAAGAGCAGAAGGAGACTCGATTTTAGGGATCGTCATCTCTTCTGCTTTTACAGCGGATAGGTTCAGGATAAATGTTAGTGCCAGTATTGTGTGTATTGTTGTTTTCATATTTTACTCTTAATTAACTTTTGAAACCTGATTCACGGTTACGAATGCCTGGTTGTAAGAATAAGTTCCTGTGAGAACCAGTCTTCCGCCTGCATCCAGTGCCTGAATTGTTCTGATGTTGTTATCATAAAGAACTCTGTCACCCACAGTATATTTTCCTGCGCTTTGAACTGTTCTTGTGTACTCACCTAATTTGGCCACGGCCTGGTTAACTGAATAAGTTCCTGCTAAAACCAATGATCCTCTTTCTCCAATGTACGAAATCGTTCTGATAGAGTTTCCATAAAGAACAGTGTTGCCCGAGTTAAGTCCGATGTAATTTGAGAAAGCTTTTTCAACTTCAGCTCTTCTTACTACGACCTGGTTATAAGAGTATGTTCCAGTTAAAATAACCAGACCGTCATCAGTCACGCTGTTAACGGTTCTAAAAGTTTCGCTGTAGATAACAATATCACCTGAAGTTAAAGTTTGAAGTGCTACGGCCTTACCGTTATTTAAACCTTCAAGCATTTTATTAATTTCGCGAAGCTGAGCTTCCTGTTCAAGTCTTAAAGTTTCAGCTGCAATTCTATCAGTGATGGCCTGTCTTTCTTCAGCTGTTTTTGCCTGTGCCATTTGCTTTTCAAGCTTAACTTTTTGAAGAGTTTCGTTAATTCTTAACTGACCTGCCACTGCTTTCATCTGACGGATATAAGCGATCGACTGTGCATCAGTTAATTTTTTAGTCGGGAAAGTTTTAAGGCCGTTGTTAATTTTTACGATCTGAGGAGCATAACTCGCGTTGTTTAGATCGCGGTATAAATCCCACTGTAACCACTCAAGTGCCGTTCTTTGAATTGCATATTGAGCAGAAGCATCGAATACTGATTTATTAAGTTCACTTAAGAATGCGAAGTAATCCAGACCAAAGATTACGAAAGGTGCAGCCGTTTTAGCTGACAGCATCTGCATATCTGTATCGTAGTATTTTAATGCGATTTGAATCGAAGATTTTAAAACGCGAAGTTTTGCATCCTGAGTTCCAACCACATCATCACTCATTTCTCTCGAAAGGATTTCGTTTAATACAAGACCACGGTTAAGAGCGTATCTCATAAGTAGCTCTGAGTTTTTCGGAGCACTCTCACCTACTGTACTTTGAATTCCTTCAACAAGTCTGTCGATTTTATCAGTTGTGCTCAAACCCTGAATGTTATCAAGAAGGTCATTTAAAAAGATCTTCGAGTTTTTTGCCCACGGAAGAAGTTCTGCAATCTGGTCTTTTGTTAGAACTCTCTGAGTTCCTTCTTCCAGGATTGCCGGTTTCGAAATAACCGGAAGAGACATCTCTTCTGATTTTACAACGCTTGAAAAACTGATTGTCGCCATCACAGCTATTGTCGTTAATGTTTTAGTTAAGTTTAAAGCTTTCATATAATCATTTCCTAAATTGTTTAATTAATTATTTACGTGAAAAAGTTTTTAAGTCTGTATCGTTCTTTGGGTTAATCAAAATCATTGAAGTTGATTTACTTCCAAAGCCACCTTTTCTCTCTAAGAAAACTGCAATTGCGCTCGGGATCTGGTTCTTTTTAGTTCCCGTTGCAAGGACAGAGTTCTGGTTAATTAAATACATTGAAGGAAACTTTTCTCTTAGTGTGAATGTTCCGTTGATATCTTTTGTTAAAAAAACTGCAGTTGCTTCTCTTTCTTTCTGATCAACTTGTGAAATTTGAAGAGCACTTGCTGTTTCATCAGTTTTGTACTCACCACCATCGATGTTTAACCATGAAACTTTTGAAACTTTACCTTCGAATTCAAAGTATCCAGTGAATCCAGCAGTGTTAGTTGAGTTTGCCGACATGATTTTAAAGACGTCGTTACCTTTGTTGTTTTTTGCTGAAGATATAACTAATGACGGGTCATCATTAACTACTCCGATTTCTCCGTCTTTAGTTACTTCAAGCGGAGTCATTGAATATGAGTTCGAATTAATTCCATCTACTAAGTATAAAGAGATCTTCTTTTCGTCTTTCATTAGAACTGCGAAGAAAGATCCATCGCGACCTGGAGCAGACTTAATTAAAAGGTTAACCTTCTCTTCACCGTTTTGTGATCCAAGGTATCCACCTTCTTTTAAGAAACCTGCAGAAAATGCACTTGTACTTAAAACACTGAAAGCAACAAGGATTGATAATTTTTTAAAGTTCATAAGATACTCCTGTGGACCGTTTAATTTTCTATATAAAAGCGTTTGTTGTTGTGTTCGTGATCAAAGTAATACAAATCCATATCAGTCTCAATCGTATCAGGCCTTGAGTGTAATTTTTCTAGCCTACTGCAGTCAGCACTCAAAAAAGCTGTTTCCCTATTAAGTTACTTTAACTATTAAGGTCAAAAGTATATGACAGTCCTACAAATCCCTTTTTAAACCCTACATTGGCCTTAACCGGGGCATCACTGTCGATATCTATATCCAGCTCTTTTGGAGTGATATCAATTCCACCAAGCACCGGAAACTGTCCTGAGACCTTGATTCCCTGAACTGCAACTACTGTTGGAGTAGCAAAAGACTTAACCTCTAATGGGTTTAATCCTGCATTGCGCTTCACTCGTAGTGGATCAAGAGCTTTTTTATCTGTAAAAACCATTGAAGTTCCATGCTGGATTTCAACTTTATTAAAATATTTTTTTAACATTTCACGAGAACTTTCATCAGCTGCAGGAATATCACTTGCAGTTAGAGTAATTGGCCTGCCAGCTATAGTCGCGATACTTACGCCAACTGTGCCATCATTGCTGTGGTTAAAATTAAGTGAATCAATTTGCTTTAAAATTTTCTGAAGCATTGCGAATTGTTCGCGAGGAAGTTTCTCTTTAAATCGAGAAGCTAAGTATTGTAATTGATCTTTATTAATTGTTTTTACTTTCAGCAATTCCAAAGCTCTAAAAAGCGAAACCGTAAAGACTAAAGAATTTGCGTTAGGAGTTTTATTATTCATGCGCTCAAACAAATGGATGAGCATTAATGAAGTCATATTAATATTTTCCGGAGAAAAACCTGCTGCTTTATCCAGGATGCTTCTCATATCTTTCATAGAAGGCAATTGAAGATTAACTGGAGCATGTGCGATACTTGCACAATCAATACAATCAACAGCAGTTGAAGTTATAGTGCGAGTCGCTTTCACACTGGAAGGCATCACTAAAAATTCTTCATAGTCTTCGGAAGTCATTATCTGATTGCAAATATTCGCAGCAAGATTTAAATTAAGAAATACATCCTTATTACTATTTGAACTTGCCAGCATCTTTCCTAAATCAGAATTAATTGCAGCATCTGTAATAGGGATTTGAATGGATTTTGCTAAGTTCGCAACTTGAAAATAAGTTGTCTTCAAATCAGGATAACGATGACTGTATCTCACTCTGGCATTCTTTAAATTACAATCAACCGCTGCAGACGCTTGGCCAAAAGCAGTTAAAAGGAATAGCGACACTAAAGCTAAGATGTATTTTGTATTTTTCATAATACGACAATAGATGCTAGTTTAATGCCAAAATGTGCTTAAAAATAAAGAGTAGTTAGAAGATCCAGGCGTGAAAAAATTAGTCAGTGTCTAAAACTTAGACACTGACTTACTAAATGCTGACTAACAGCCAGTCACTTTTTTATGGATGTTTGAGAGATTAAAAGCACCTTTATGCCAGTCCATGTTGTACCACTTCAGAGACTTTTGCAGTTCTGTCATCATCGGCATTTTAGATTCGTTCAGAGTTGTAGGAACGAGGCCCTTAGAAGCGAATGCAAACGTCCAGAAGACTCCCGGATAAATCAACATCGGTCCTGTGAATGATTTCACCACAGGAAAAACATTTCTCAAATTGTCATAAAAAGACTTAATCCCATACTCATCATAAAAAGGATTTTCTGTCTGCGCCATCATGATTCCATTATCCGTCAGTGCGTCTGAAACGTGTTTGTAAAACTCTTGTGTGAAGAGCCCGGCCGCAAAGTCTTCAGGGTCAGTGGAATCAATGATGATAACATCGAAGAAATTTTTATGAGTCTTAATGTACTCAACGCCATCTTGAGGAAGAACATTAACTCTCTTATCACTTAGCCCTGACGTACAGTCCGGAAAATATTTTTTTGAAACTTCGATAACTCTTACATCGATCTCAACCAGGTCAATTCTCTCGATCTCAGGGTGTTTCACGTACTCGCGAACGATACCGCCATCACCGCCACCAATGATAAGTACGTTTTTAATTTTCGGGTGAACCATTGAAGGAATGTGGCCCATAACTTCATGGTAAACGAATTCGTCGTGGTCAGAAACCATGGTTTTTCCGTCTAACAAAAGCAGGCGACCAACGCCGTATGTATCCAATACATCGATCTTCTGATACTGGCTTTTTTCCGAGTGTAAAATGGATTTTATTTTAAATGAAGTCGCAACATTCTTGTGAAAATAGCGCTCTGAATACCAGTCTTTCTCGATTAGTAATTCATTTAGGTTCGAATCGTTGATTTCCTTAGTCATAACTCTCCAATATTTGGTTTTATCTCTGTTAGTTTTTCAAAGATTCCATTGTCAGTATGGGTATTCTGTGACACATAGATAGTTCGTGAAAATGAATTACGCAATACTTTTTTTTCAAAGGAAATTAGGGCAATGTTTCAGTCAAGACTAGCACCGGATCAAAAGATTAAATTATCTGGTTTCAACAATCTTACAAAAATTCTAAGTTTTAATCTTTACGATTTTTGTATTGCACTTAACGAAGAGCAAAGAGCTGAATACGTTAAGTATATCCACGACAAATATAGCGCTAAAAAAATCGAAAAAATCGCAGAGAGAATTGTAGAAATTATCGAAGCTAATATCCTTGCTGTTTCAATCCAGGATTACGATCCGGTCGGAGCTTCAACAATGACGTTGATGTCAGACATCAAAGGTGGCGGAGAACCGATTCCAGTATCAGTAAAAGCTCACCTGGATAAATCGCATATCACATCTCACACATACCCGGATGCTTCAGACCCTAACGGAATTTGTACTTTCCGCGTAGACCTTGACGTTGCGACTTGTGGAGAAATTATTCCACTGAACGCCATCAATTATCTATTCGAAGCTTTTGAATGTGACGTTGTTTATGTCGACTACGTTGTTCGCGGTTACACTCGTCTTGAAAATGGTAAAAAGATTTACAACGACCATAAATTCAATTCGATTCAGGAATTCATCAGACCGGAAATTAAAGAGCAATTCCAGTTTGCTTCAGACATCAACATGCCTCAATCAAACATCTGGCAATCGAAGTTCATGGTGAAGCAACTTCCTACAGAAAACTATCTTCTTCACCCGGAAGACGTTAATCACCCTGACGTTCCTGCGAAAATGGAATTGTTAAGAAACGAGATGCTTGAAGTTTACCACATGATCCACTAAGGAACTCGATGACAAAAAACCTCTGGGGTACGAACGCCACTCAATTTTTCTTCGAACTAAATCCTGATTTGGTTTTAGACACTGTAGAAAAATTAGGCTTCAGAACTACCGGAAGAGTCATGGCCATGAACTCGATGGAAAATCGCGTTTATGAAGTGGAAATTGAAAGTGATTCAGACAATCCAAGTGATCATTCAAAAATTATAAAATTTTACCGCCCAGGCAGATGGACGAAAGAGCAGATACAAGAGGAACATGATTTTCTTTTAGACCTGACTGAATTTGAAGTTCCAGTCATAGCTCCTATGCAGTTCGATGAGAAAACACTCTTTACTCTTCCCGACCCGGAACTTTACTACACATTATTTCCAAAACAAGGTGGCCGTGCACCTGACGAGTTTAACGATGAAGAGATGGAGCAGGTCGGTCGCCTCCTCGCCCGCCTTCACAACGTCGGCTCGATGAAAAAAGCGGAGCATAGACTCACAATTAATCCGGAAGTGTATTTAAAATCAAATCTCGATTATCTTGTCGGACAAAAAATTGTTCCTGCTCATTACGAGAATGGTTACAAAACCGTCCTTGAAACAATCTATGGTTTAACCAAAGACTCTTTCAAAAATATTACCAACATAAGAATTCACGGCGACTGCCACTTAGGAAATATTCTTAAACGCGGTGAAGTCTTCAACCTGATTGACTTTGACGACATGGTCATGGGACCTGCGGTACAGGACATGTGGTTGCTGCTTCCAGGACGCGATGATTACGCTGACAACATGAGAGCACGTCTTCTTGAAGGTTACACTTCAATGAGAGACTTTAACTACGAAGAGCTTCGTTTAACGGAAGTTTTAAGAACTCTGAGAATGATTAATTACTCTGCATGGATTGCAAAGCGTTTTGACGATCCGGCCTTCAAACAGGCCTTCCCGTTCTTTGAATCACCTTCTTACTGGGAAGGTCAGATCAATGATCTTCGCGAACAGATCTATTACCTAGAGCAACTCTCAAAACCCACTTACTAAAAGGTGCCACTAGACTTTATGTAACCACACCGCAGCTTCATCAGTACTAGTATCGCCTGCCTACCAATAAAACTACTGTCTATTTTTTAGACACTTATTTTCACTAAACATCCAGAATAACATCTTTAGAACTGGGCATGCCCTTTGCTTTAATCAGTCTATTATGAAAAAAATACTTTTTATCGTCATGTCCATGATGCTCTTCACTTCCTGTATTAAACAGGAGCAAAAGCAGAACGCAGAAGGCGAAATTGTCGATTTGCTTAATCAGAATAAATCTGACGAGGCCATTAGCAAGATTGATGAAGCTATGAAAACGAACCCTAGTGATGAACTCTACTACCTCAAAGCATCGAGCTTATCGATGAAGGCCGGTATTGATATTTATGCTTTATTTCCTTTATTAAAAGTTAAAATATTTGATGTAGCTATTTCACAATGGTCACAGAACAGAGAGTTCCAGAAAAAGATTAATGCCCAGAGATCTGATATGGGTTTAAATGCAGATGATGTGCCTGGGGCCGCAGACATAAAAGACAGTTACAAACCAATGGATATAACGAAATTGAAGTATATCATTCTTAGCAAATGGCTCAATTCTCAATATGATCAAAGCAGAGGTTATTGCGAAGTAAGTATCACAGCAAGTAACAAAGCTAAAATTTCTGAAAACTATATCTGGATAAATTATAGACTTGAATCAGAAGAACTATGCAAAGAAGTATGGAATAAACAGACTCTGGAGATCACTCCGGAAATTGATGAAGCTATTAAAAAAGAGTTTGTAGAAGCTGATAAGAGAGACTGGTTTGTTCGTAAGAAAAAGGCCAACGAAAAGCAGACATACGTAAAAGTCCTTGGAACATTCTGGACTGTAGTTGATATGATTCCAATGCTGGTGAAAATTCCTAAAATTAGTACTGAAGGTTTTCAGCAGCTAGTTGAGGCCCAGAAATTACTGATCACGATCAAACAAAATCACCCTGAAAAAACTGATGAATTAGGTATTAAAGCTAAAAAACAATTAATGATGCTTTCAGCACTAAAAATAGTTGGAAGACTTCAAAATGCATTAGTCTTCAATGATATTAAATCTCCTACTGACCTGGTCTGCAAAAGTAATGAGCGTGCTGCCGAAGAGCTGATTATGAGTGAGCAGGATGCGCTTTATTTAATCAGTGCTATCGATGACCCGGAGATCATAAAAAAGAATCAGGAGTTATTCGACAATGTTAAAAAGACGTATTCGACTTTAGTGCAGGAACAGGAAGATCATCCGGAAATTAAAGATGCCAGAATCCAGCAATTTGGTGAAGAGATTACAAAATACAAAGAAGCAAACTGCCTGTAAATGATATTAAAAACTATAAGTGATCAGTCCCCCGGCGATGGCCTCTTTGTCTGTCGCTGTAAAGACCGGCTGAATATTAAATCCAGTGCCGTAAATTTTCTTTTCATAATTACTTTTATAAAGTCCTGAATAAGTCGCAATAATTAAATTTACTCCGCCCATAAAAAGATAAATCTTTTTTAGTTCAGATTTAGAATTACCGGCAAACGAGTTTACAAAATACTGAACTGTTAAGAGTGAGGATCCGTAAAACAGGGCCATGCGCTTTGCTCTTTCTTCCTGGGCAAAAATATGAATGAGCTTTGAGCTCAGTCTTTCTTTTGAAACTCCAGGGTAATTATCATTGACCAGGAACTTGTAAAGCTCTCCTTCAGTCGAAGGACTATTAACATCATAAATTCCATGTCCAACATTGATAATACCGATGGTCTGAACACCGGAATAACCTAACTGCAGAACTGAGCTTTTTGTCGTGTAGAAACCGACGTTACCAATGACAAAAGCAATGGCACCGGAAAAAATTGTTTCATATGGATTGAAGCGATAACTTTTTTCTTTTGATTTAGCTTCTTTTGCAAAAAATTCAGTAGCTGAATTTTCTGCAGGTATGCTTTTAGGTTGTACCGGACCGACTAAAGGAGTGGCAGCATTAACACTTAATGAGATCAGGAGTATTGTGAGTATTAATATTTTCATAGATTAAAATCAACTCCCAGATAAGCTCCATTATCGAAATTTTGTTGATATCTACCGATATTTTTTTCACTGATATACGTCAAACCTACGTCGAAATTTTGTGATAGAAAGTGCATACCGAATGTTCTGTAGTTTTTAGAAATAGAAGAAAGTAATGCAAAAAGACCCAGGTCATAGCGAAGCCCTACTGTGGTTCTAGAAAAATCAAAAGATTTATAATAACTTTCAAAAAACCCTTCAATATTAAAATTGACTCCACCATATTGGGTTTGAAAGTTTTTACCAATTCCCAGCTGTGAATATGTTTCGAAAATATATTTATGTTCGAGATAATATGCAGAGGCTGCACGTTCTTCATTTATTTTATATTTTGTTGCTATGTTTTTGATCTGTGCAGAAATTTTCAGAGAATATAAATCTTTCAGTTCTAATAAAGTTCCGAGATCGGGAGTAATCCCCTTCTTGTCTGTAAATTTAATTAACTGATCAGGTTTTGTGGAACTTAAATCAAAGAGAGAAAACCGGCTCTGGGAAATTGTTTGTTGGTAAAAGTTTAAGGTATACCCAAAATTTAAATCAATGGATTTGCTGTTAAACAGTGGATTCAAGCTAAAACCAGAAGTTAAACTAAGAGTTGAGCGATTTGTAAGTGCCAGAGAAATCTCTGGAAAGGCCGGGTTAAAAATTAGAATATCGGCAAGAGCAAAATAAGGTGAATAACTTAGTTTAAAATAAGGAGTGAAAAAACTGATACTACTGTTAAAGCTAAAAGAGTTATATGAATTTTTCTGAAAGAGGTCCTTAATCAGACTCTCAGTGATCGGTTCAAAGATCAACTTTTTTCCAGTATCAATCGAACTTCCCTCTGCCTTTCCTACAATGCTCAACTGAAGTCCCTGTGCCTGGGATAAGGCGTAGAGGGCCGGATTACAACTTACAGAATCGCGGTCTACAGAAAAAGTAGAGCAAGAACGTGCAGTTGATGTAGTTAAAAAATTTCCACCTGGACTGACAATATGAGTGACTTCGATGGCGTGAAGATTACAAACTGAAAATGCCATCAGCCCAATAATTAATTTAAACATCTAACTATTGTGATGGCAGTTTTAATTTTTGTTAAGCAAATAATTCGTATTAAGAAATAGCTGAGTGAAAAGGTTTAAAGGTTACATGGTCCACCACAAGAAGTGATTGTCGTTTCAGTACAACTCCCTTCAAAATTTTCCTGATCACCATTTCGATCAACAGCAATAGAAACACTGTTCATTTCTACGACTTGGTCTCTAGGTCCGATATTACCATACAATGAAACAATATTGGCCTTGGCCTTTACCACGATTTTCAAAGTGATGGCCTTTTTAGTGCTCACATAAGTTTGAGCTCCAGAAAATAAATCAATATTTGGATCTTCAATATCCAGCATGACTCCTGGATAGTTGCTCATTGATGCCCCTTCTCTGGTCATTGCTAATTTAAAAATTTCATTAGAATCTTTATCTAAATGATAGGCCGTGCATTCAAATTTATAACTTCCGGCAAAGGCAGCTGTTGAAAGAGTTGCGAGTAGTAATCCTAAAATTATTTTTTTCATATTTTACCCTGGGTTGATCCGTACAATTGATATTCTGTTAATGAAACGGAATCTAACTCACCAAGTCTAATCTGAAAATTAGAATAATAGATAGGATGCGTTCTAAATATTAGAAGGATTATTTTTTGGGGAACCAGGGTACGAACATCGAAGTCTTTCTTTGATACTCGCGGTATTCGTCTCCTCTGGTTTTTAAAGACTGCTCTTCCGAAGGTGGGACGCCGGTTACTTTTAGAAGCAGAAGTAGAATGATTACGGCCGAATAAACACCCCAGAAGACATGAGATCCGATCATGAAAATGAAAAATCCCCACCAGATATTACTCTCGAAAAAATAATTTGGGTGACGTGAGTATTTCCAGAGACCGATATTGCAGGTCTTTCCCATTTTGGAATTTTGTTTTGATAATTTTTTGAACTCACTCATTTGATGATCTGCCGTGGCCTCACCAAAGACAGCAATAAGCCAGTAAACAATCCCTACAATTTCCCAGGTATTAATTCTCACCTCTGAATTTTGAAAAACAAAAATAAATGGGAGGGTTAAAATTGAAACACTCAATGCCTGGTAAAAATAAAAAAGTAAAAAATTACCCTTAACATTTTCTTTATATCCTGCTCTCAAGTGCTGGTAGCGGGTATCTTCTTCCGGGTGGTGTTGGTAAATGCGACGTGAAAGAAAAAATCCAAGGCGCGAGCTCCAGACACCGATCATTAATAACAGAATAATTTTTCTCGTTTCAAATCCGTCTGTGAGCATGAAAAAAATAATCGCCTGAAGAAAAAAACAAAATGACCATACAGCGTCGACGATTCCAAAATTATTAATTTTTACAGCAAACATCCAGCTGATAAACATGACAACAGTGGTAACCGCGAGTCCAATTCCAAAAAGAGTTAACCAGTCCATTAGCGTCTTCCTTTTTTAAACTTTAAAACAGCTTTCAAAATAACGGGGTATAAAACGAGATAAAGTACAACGCTAAGAATGCACCACAAACCGACAGCATAAACCCCAATGATGGCATATTGTCTTAGAAATCCCCCGGGGTCTGCCCTGAATTGTGATATCAATATATCCGGTCTGAGCGGTACATAACCGACATCAAAAATCATGCTGACGACTTTAATGTAAATGGGAATCATGATTATCTGAACCGGATACATTAAATAATTCGTTGTCTGTACAACAATCTGGTTGAGCTTAAAAATAAAACCAGCCAGCACAGACATTAAAGTTGTAAATCCGATCAAGGGAAAAATCCCGAATAAAATTCCCGTGACTAATCCCTGCGAAAGCTTTTCTGGTGTCGCACCTTTTTTAAGTTCTTCAATGACAAGGCCCGCGACTTTTTTAAACATTATTTTCTTTTCGTCATAAGGTAATGAGTAACTCCCCACTCCTTCCCGTCCTGATATTTGAAGAGTTCAGAACATGACATGAAAAAAACTCTCCAGCGGTTATACCAGACAGTTGCCTGATCTTTTCCGTAAGTTTGTTTAAACATCTCCAGTACCCGTTCTTTTTCGGCATCTGTATTGTCGAGCCATGCTTCAAGAGTTTTACTGTAGTGAACTCCGTTCCAGTCCCACTTCTTATCAACAATTAAATCATTGTTAAATTCATCAAGCAAATCCCTGGAAGGCATCTGACCGCCGGAGAAAAAGTATTTCCCCATCCAGTTTTCTTCGCCTTCTGTTTCAAAGAAATAAGGAATATTTTTATGAGTGAAGATATGGATGAAAAATTTCCCGTCATCTTTAATTGATGGAGTTAGATATTTAAAAAATAATTCATAATTTCTCAAATGCTCCATCATCTCAATACTCATCACGCGGTCAAACTTCTCATCACCAAACTCATAACTTTCTTTAAGTGATAGATCGCGGGTTAAAACCGAAAGATTTGAAAGCCCGCGCTTTTTTGCTTCATTATCAATATAAGCTTTTTGAGTTTTAGAATTAGAAACAGCAACGATCTGTGATTTAGGAAAACGTTTGGCAAGTTCAAGTGAAAGTGACCCCCAACCGCATCCAAGCTCCAGCACTCTCATTCCATCAACTACACCAGCGTGTTCAATAGAAAGATTTAAAGCGAGCTGTTCAGCTTCTTCCAGAGTTTTAGTCGATTCTTCCCAATAACATGAACTGTATTTTTTATGAAGCCCCAGACTCAAATCATAAAACGATGTTGGCACTTCATAGTGCTGCTGATTCGCTTCTTTGGTCATGATGGCCAGTGGAGATTTTTTTAGTGATTGAACATAGTGATTAATATAATCCGGGTCGGACTTAATGGCATCATGACTATCTTCCAGACGTTTTTTTAAAAGCGATCTGATCCCAACGCGTGTGACCGGGTCAGGTATAAAACCATTCTCTAATGCTTTGATAAAATTTCTGGTTAGTAGTTCATTCATGGCGCCCCCTTTAAACTCTCATTAGTATAAGGACGAATCCTTCTAACTACAATTTGCCGGGGGCCAGACAGGTCAGATAACACTTAGACAATTAGTAAACGACTTCCTGCACTCTAGGGATCGCCTGCATAAACTCAGCTCTATGGCATGAGTCTTCTTTAAAGACCCCTGAAAGCTTTGATGTTCTCGTCATAGACGTTACATCCTTAATCCCGCGGGTCTTTACACAAGCGTGCATTGCATCTGTCACAACTGCTACGTCTTCTGTCCCAAGTATTTCACAAAGGGCCTGGTGGATCTGAAGAGTCAGTCTCTCCTGGATCTGTGGACGTTTTGCAAAGTAATCTACGATACGGTTTAGTTTCGAAAGGCCGATAACTTTTTTGCCTGGAATGTAAGCAATATGTGTTTTTCCAATGATTGGAACAAAGTGATGTTCACAGTGAGAGTTTGTTACGATGTTCACTTCAATCACAGCATGGTCATAATCAAATTTATTTTCAACCAAAGTAATTTTTGGAAAAGATGATTCTGCCAGACCGTAGAAAATTTCATCAACATACATCTTCGCTACTCTGTGTGGAGTTTCCGCAAGAGAGTCGTCATTTAAATCTAATCCCAGCGTATTCATGATTTCTGTAAACAAAGCAGTGATCTTTGTTTTCTTTTCTTCAGAAGTCATCGTCGTCGCAATTTGCGGCGTTGGTGTTACTTTTTTTAATAATGCTTTTGGATCTATCATACTCATAAAATTAATTCCTATACTGGTGTTGTGCCTGATCTTTCTTCTTCATAAATTCCAGAGTTTTGCGCGTTCTCTCTGGTCTCTACTCTGAAGCACCATACACGGCCCTGAGTCTTTTTATTTAAGTAGTCATTCATTTTTTCGTGAAGAAATTTTGATGTACCTTCCATTCCTACACTTTCAAGAACACGAAGTTTTACGATTCCTCTTTTATCCATGTCTTTAAAAAGTTCAAGTTCAGGATCGTCAGCGTTTGCTAAAAAAGTATGATCAAAATAATCATCGAGAAAAACTTTAAACTCTTTGAAGCCGCCGAAATCCATAACCCAGCCTTTATCATCGAGAGTTGTACTCTTGAATGAGAAAGTAAACTCGCGTGAGTATCCATGAACAAAACGGCAATGACCTGTATCTCTCCATTGACGGTGAGTGCACGGGAAACCTGTGAATTTTTTCGTTGAAATATACATGAGTAAACCTACTAGCTAGCTTCTAAATTCAAGAGCTTGATATGTACCATCGAACTCGATGACATACAAGAGACCGTGAATTTTCGACTCATTTTCATAGGTAATTGGGAGATTCAAGGCCGCCATCAAAGTATCGAGCAGGGCTCTTTGATCGTTAACCTCTTTTAACCCGAAGGCCGTCGTCTCTGTGGTTGTGAGACATCCCGAGCTCGGAATCATTGGAAAATAAGAGCTAAAAGGATTTTTATTGATCCTGCCGGTACCGTGAATACGAAGTAAACTTCTTCCTAAATCACGCCCTACAATTGAAGGAGTCCACCACGAGTTTGTATGCTGGGAACAAGGAAGAAACTGCTTAATGTTTTCATCATTAGGTGACGTCCCCAGGAAATTTACGATGAGCCTTCTGAACTTTCCGAAGTCCGCATTCTTGTTTGCCTCTGGCATAACCGAATCAACAGTATAGACTCCACAAGGTGTCGTTCCATTCGAATGATTAAACGGCAGACCTCTTCCTGATGTTCCTAAAACTTTCATCGACCACAGGTCACCATTACTTCTATGAACAAAACTTCCATCAGCACGTCTGATAAAAAGTCTTCCCGGAATTGATCTGTCTTTTTGAAAGAGTGCAATCAATGTAAGTTTATAGGTTTTGTGATTGAGAATTTCCTGAACCTGGGCCTTATTTAAAACAACACCATCAATTGCATTATTAAATGTTGTATACTCAACCGGATAATGTCCAACGAGATCATTTAAAAATTCTTTAGGAAGATGTTCCCTAAAACTTAGTAGATGATATATTTGTGAAGTAGTGAGTTCGGATACAACAAGTGTGTCTGTGAATGTTTCAATATCTGATCGAAGAGTATAAAACATAAGTTTTTCTTCGAAGCTTAGCTTTTCCCAATTGAGATCGGCCGGAAGAACAAAAGACTTTCCTTTCTTATTTCCGAAGATATGAGGAAGGAAAGTCTTTAGATAATTCATTTTTAGTGGTGGTGTCCGCCCTCGCCATGAACATGTCCATGAGCAAGTTCTTCTGCTGAAGCATCTCTAACTTCTTTAACAGTTACATCAAAGTGAAGCTCAACACCTGCTAATGGATGATTTCCATCAACCGTAACCATATCGCCTTCGATTTTTGTTACTGAAACAACAAGTTCACCTTGTTCAGTTTCAACTTCAAATTGCATTCCAATTTCCAATCCTTCAGTTGATTCGAATTGTGATTTTGGAACTGATTGACATAGAGAATCGTTTCTTTCTCCGTATCCATCTTTAGCAGGGATAGTCACTTTCAGGTGATCTCCAGCTTTTTTACCTTCAAGTTCTTTTTCAAGACCTGGGATAAGATTACCAATCCCTTGAATGTATAAAAGTGGTCCATGGTTTTCAGATGAATCGATAGTTTTTCCTGATCCGTCTGTCAATTTATAGTCGATTGATACGACTTTGTTTTTTGCAACTTGCATAAAATCCCCGTATGGTTTTAAGTTCGAGCTAAGCTATCATTTCTTTTTTGTGATGTCCAAAATAACTACTGGTTCTAAAGGTACATCTTCGTATGGCCCGCGTGTTCCTGTTTTAACCATTTTAATTGCATTTACGATTGGCATTCCACTCGTCACTTTCCCGAATACAGCATATCCGAATCCTGCTTGAGATTCATCGCGGTGATCAAGGAATGCGTTGTCTGCTACGTTGATGAAAAATTGTGCAGTTGCACTATTTACATCGTTTGTTCTCGCCATTGCAAGAGTTCCAGTTTCGTTTTTAAGACCGTTACCAGCTTCGTTTTTAATCGGAGCTCCAACAGATTTTTCCTTCATATCTTTATCAAATCCCCCGCCCTGAATCATGAAGTTGTTGATCACGCGGTGGAAGATTGTTCCTTTGTATTGACCTTTTGAAACGTAAGCTAAAAAGTTTTTTACAGAAACAGGAGCTTTGTCTTCGAAAAGTTCTGCTTCGATGTCACCTTTACTAGTTTTGATAATAATTTTTGGATTCGCAGCGAATGCGCTCACGCTTGCTAAAGTTAAAAGAGAGATGAGTAACGTTTTCATTTTTACCTCGGTGTAAATTTTAAAATAAACTGTTCGTATTTTTCTTTATCTAAAGGGTCTGTTCCATTTAAGTGCATTTCAAGATATTTTGTTGAATCATTACCCCAGAACATTTCACCGTCAACTACAAAACTGGGCACGCCAAAAAGATCCCTTTGCAGGGCCATCTCATTGTTGCTTTTTAATTCGATGCGGGCATTTTTATGCTCCATCTTTTCGATGAGCTCTTCTGAGTAGAGTTTTTTTTCTTTAAGAATTTCTTTCAAGACATCGTCACTTCCGATATCGAGACCGTGCTCCCATCCCGCCCTGAATATAACGTCGATGATTTCCTTTTGCTGACTGCCAGCAGAGCCTTTTAATGAAAGTCTAAGAGCATACAGCGAATTAAAAGGAAGCTGCTTAGGTGTCGTGAAGGGAATATTATTCATCTTCGTAAATCTAAGAAGATCTTTAAAAAGATAATTTCTTTTGGGTTCAATCTGGGCCGGCCCTTTCGTATCATAGGCCGCGATAATCGCCGGCATACTGACCGGGATGAAATCGAAATCGTACGGCCTAGATCTCACCCACGTCCATGCGACGTATGAGTAAGGTGAAAGAAAATCAAAATAGAATTCAATTTTCTTGCTCATATTATTTTTCCGAGTTTTTCTTTTCAGTATAGTAATGGAAATTAGAATCAAAAACTCTGATGCCGCCTTTATCAACTTCAAATACGCGGTTCGATAATCCATGAAGGAAATGCCTGTCATGGGATACGTACATTACAGTTCCTTCAAATGTTTTTAGAGCATTTAAAAGTACGTCGCGCGATTTTAAGTCCAGATGGTTGGTAGGCTCATCGAGAATTAAAAGGTTGTTGTTGTTTGACATCAACGTTGCAAGAACAACGCGAGATTTTTCACCTCCCGATAAAATTTTAATTTTCTTTTCTACATCATCACCGCGGAATAAAAACGCAGCCAGAAGGTTTCTGATATATCCGTTCGAAGCATTCGGAAGTCTTCCTGAAATTTCTTCGAGAACTGTATTGTTTGGATTTAATAAATCGAGAGAGAACTGCGAGAAATATCCAACCTGGATTGAAGGCCCTAACGAACTTTCTCCTCCACTGGCCTCGGTCAGACCGCAGATAACTTTTAATAGTGTCGACTTACCTGCACCGTTCACTCCGACAACTGCAATTTTATCGAGACGATTTACTGTTGCCGTAAGATCAGAGAAAACTTTATGAAGAGCACCGTCATCACGAGTCCAGTTTTTTGCAAGACTCTTCATGATAACGACATCGTTACTTCCACGTGGTGGAATTGGAAATGTAAAATCCATAACGATATCTTCAGGCGGAAGTTCCACTCTTTCAATTTTATCAATTTTTTTAACCCGCGACTGAACCTGTGCCGCATGTGAAGCGCGTGCTGCGAACTTCGCAATAAACTCTTCTTCTTTTTGAAGCATAGCTTGCTGTGATTCGTACTGGGCAACCTGCTGAACTTTTCTGATTTCTTTTTCTTTTTCGTAGTAGTCGTAGTCACCAGTGTAAGTAGTGATCTGCTTGTTGTTAACTTCGATAATTCTGTTAACGATTCCGTTCATGAAGTCACGGTCATGAGATGTCATAAGGACTGCGCCCTTATAATCTTTCAGCCATTGCTCGAGCCAAACGATACTTTCAAGATCGAGGTAGTTGGTAGGTTCATCCATGAGCATAACGTCTGGTTGTTGTATAAGAACTTTTGCAAGCGCAATTCTCATTCTCCATCCACCGGAAAATAATCCGACATCTCTGTCATGGTCATACGGCATAACCCCAAGACCGGTAATAATTTCTTTAGCGCGCACATCGAGATCGTACCCGCCAAGTTTTTCAAATTCAGTCTGGTAGTCACCAAGCTGGATTAAAACTTTTTCCATTTCATCAGGATCGAGATCCTGTTCTAATTTGATTTCTATTTTTCTCATCTCGGCAGCAAGCTCGGATGCTTTCGCACTTCCGCTCATGACTTCTTCAATAACAGTCCTTCCTTTCATTTCGCCGATATTCTGCGAGAAATAAGCTACGCGGATTTTTTCAGGAACAGTGATTGATCCACCATCGAAGCCTTCTTCTTTCATCAGTACACGAAAAACCGTTGTTTTACCGGCGCCGTTTGGCCCTACCAGTCCGACTTTATCGCCGGGACGTAAAATGAACGATGCATTTTCGTATAAAATCTGTCCGCCATAGTTCTTGGTAACATTATTGAAACTGATCATTGTGTCTGTATTCCTCGAAATTTTTTTTGCCTACAATACCAGAAATGCCATCCCTTTGGCGAAATGTTTTGTGCATCTGTTGACAATGACGCTTGATGCTTTTTTGTCTTTGACTTCATTACTCCGATAATTGTTATAAATATTGTAATTTTTCCGATTTTCTCTAGAATATAGCTATGGAATACACCCCTCTTCGCATTTCGACAGTAAAGCCGCTCAGAAACCTGACGTTCGACCTCTACATCCATTTCAAAGATCACTATCTTTGTTATGCAAAAAACGGCGAGCAATTATCTGAAGAAAAATTTCAGAAATTAAAATCGCAGAAAATTGCCAAATTTTATATTACTGAAAGAGATGAAGTGAATTACCAGAAATTTCTCGATGCACTTTTGGACGAAACACTTTCAAATCCAAAAGCAGAACTTGAAGAAAAAGTTAATATGGCCGAAGGAGCAGCAAGCTCTGCCATCGAAAGAATGAATACTAATCCGACAGAAAGTGCTTTCCGGGCTACTGAAAAAGCAGCGAAAAGTTTACGTCAGGTTATTACCGGTAATCCGGATGCACTTAAAAAAATCTTCGGAAAAAAAGCAGAGAAAAACGAAGAGATTATCAAACACTCTCTCAATGTCTGTGCCCTTTCCGTAAAACTTGCGGAAGTAAGACGTTGTACAGAACAGGAAATGGATGACCTTGGGACGGCCGCTCTTATTCACGATATCGGACTTACGACTTTGCATAAAGACGACCTGGCGCTTTTTACAAAACCTAAAAAAGCTTTCACCAACGATGACAAGCGCGTTTATTATTTACATTGTAAAGATGCTGCCATCATTCTAAGAGAAAAACCATTCGTGACTCCTGTAATTCTTGAACTCGTGATCAATCACGAAGAAGTTCAGAGTGGTTTAGGTCCTAATAAGAAGAAAAAACTTTCTCAGCTCGAAGAAATTTTATCGATGGTCAACAACTACGATAAGAGAATTATCACTAATAAAACCAGCCCTACTCAGACGTTGAAAGATATGATGATTGATGAGCTTGGTAACTACGAATTGAATCTTCTGAATGACTTTAAGAAAGTCCTCCAGAAAGAAGGACTTCTCGATTAAATTTTTTTAGAAAATAACTCTTAAAGAATCCAGTACAACTTCTGCTTCATCATAACATTTAGAAAGAACTTCTATCTGTGACGTAATGGCATCGATCTCTTCAGGGCGAACCACAGGGTTTACGGCCTTAAGTTTTAATAAACGCATTTTTTCTGCATCCAGATGCTCGATCATATTCTTTTTATACTTTGATTTAAGCTCCTGGGCCTGCACTAAAGCGTGTTGGTGAGCTGCCTGAAGAACTTTCTGGACTGCAGGCTTTGGAAGACTCCTGGCCTTTCTAATTGTCTCAGGATCAGCGCCATTGATCTTTTCATCGATGTCACTCTTTTCAAACTTTGCCGAGAAATTCTCTCCCGTGCTATCAACCAGAACTCTGATAGGTGTGGGTGGAAAAAATCTTTCAGGACTTAAATTCTTTGGAGCTACGACTTGAAGTTTATAAAATGTTTCGATGAATGTTTTAGTGGCCCCTGCTTTTTTTCTGATCATCACACTCATATTTCCATAAGTGTTGCTCAGGATAAGATCGATAACTCCGACAACCATCGGGTGATCCCACGTCAGAAATTCAACATCTTCACGCCTTAAGGCCGTCTTTCTTTCATAGGTAATCCTGATTCCATCGACAGGTAGTCCCGGGAAATAAGGAATATACATATTGTCACTCGGACGGATGAAATACACTCCATCATCGAGATCTTCAATATCAACACCGAGTTCCTGAAAAACTTCATTCATGTAATGAACTAAGTTTGATTCTTCATCAAACTTTTTCACTTCATCGATTATGGCCTTAGCTTCTTCTTCCTTGAAAGAATTGAGCTCAACCAGAATGTCGCGGCCTTCTTCCAGCTTGTGAGAAACTTCTTTAAATTCTTTTTGAGTTGTCTCTAAAAAATCCTGAAGGATGGCCGGGTCCTTAAAACATTTTTCAGGTTCATTTAAATATTGTTCTAATAAAGTCTGCAGTTGCTGATGAACGATACTCGCACCTTTGGCCGAATGAACGAAAGCATCGAGACCTGTGTTGAACCACTGAAATAACACTTCATCATACGAACTTACAATGTAAGGCACGTGAAGGTGAATATCACTTTCCTGTCCGATACGATCCAAACGACCAATACGTTGCTCTAAAAGATCGGGGTACATCGGCAGGTCAAATAAAACCAGGTGATGAGCAAACTCAAAATTGCGTCCTTCACTTCCGATTTCCGTACATAATAAAATATCTGCGCCTTCAGGATCAGCGAAATAAGCGGCCTGTCTGTCTCTTGCGACAAATGAAAGTCCCGAATGAAAGACGCCGATATTCAGCCCAGGATGGCGGTCTTTTAACAACTGCTCCAGGCATAGTACTTTAGTTTTTGATTTTGTAATGAGTAAGATTTTTTCGCCGAGGTGACGGTTTAAAAACTCCGACATCCAGTCGAGCTTCATATCAAATGAAGGCCCGATGGTTTCTTCATCTTCTAAACCAAGGTATTGCGTTTTTTTACTTTCCAGCGGATATGAATGTAAAATTCTTTTAGGAAAAAAAGAAAAATGTTTGCTCATTCTGTTTCTGGTATTTCTAAAAAAGATTCTTCCCGGACCATGAAGATCCTGCAGCTCTTTTAACTTTACTTCACTTTCTTGTCCGCCTTTTTTAATCAGCGCTCTTGCCTCTTTTGCGACTTCTTCATAGTGAGTTGTCTCTTCCAGGAATTTTGGGTAGTCATAAAACCTGTCCGGATCAAGAAGTTTTAAACGTGCAAAGTGTCCTTCCATTCCCAGCTGTTCAGGTGTCGCAGTTAATAGTAAAAGTCCTTTCGATTTTTTAGCGATCATTTCAACAATTTTATATTCTGCTGAAACACTTTCCTGACTCCACTTCAGCTGGTGAGCTTCATCGACAATCATGATGTCCCACGTAGCTTCCATCATAAGTTTGCGGGCCATGTCGGCACCTTTTAAAAGTCCGATATTCACAATGACAAAATCATTTTCAGTAAATGGATTTGTACCGGGCTCTAAGTGAGTTTCCTGGTTCATCGTCACGAATGATAAATTAAATTTGCGAAGCATTTCAATGAACCACTGGTACACCAGTGAATCAGGAACAAGAATCAGAGCGCGCTTCACTCTCTCCGATAAAATCAGATGATGAAGCGCAAGACCTGCTTCAATTGTTTTTCCAAGTCCAACTTCATCTGCAAGAAGAACTCTTGGGATCGGCCTGTCTGAAATCTGGTTGGCCACATAAAACTGGTGAGGAATAAGATCCATTCTTCCGCCAATGAAGCCACGGACTTTTGACTGAGTCATGCGGTTTTTATTCCACAGAGTTTTATATCTCAGTTCAAATAAAGAAGGTGCATCGACAGATCCCGTAAAGAGTCTGTCTTCCGGTTTGTTAAAACTTAACGAATCAGACAGCTCGCGCTCGTTATAAATTCCCGAGGGTGATTTATAATCAACGATACCTTCTTCATCGATAATTTCTTCAACGGTAATTTTTTCGCCTGAGCGAAGTGTAACTTCATCACCTACAGCAAAGACGACGCGTTTAATGGGTGCGCCTTTTGATCCGTATGTTCTTTCTGTTTTAGCTGCTAAAAAAGATATTTTTACGGTCTTGTTTTCTACCGTCGATAGAATACCAAGTCCTAATTCTGGCTCAGTTTCACTCATGAAGCGCTGGCCTGGAACGAGATTACTCACAATTAATGTCCTTTTGTGGAAAAAGTATTACTGCATATTATAGATAGCTACTGCCAATCCTACAACGATCATAGCAATAATCAGATAGACGTGCTTTTTGCCTAACTCTTTTTCGTCAGTAGTTAAATGGCTTTTCTGAGGCTTAATTTTTTTCGACATGATTAATGAACTCCAAATACGTCTTTAATAAAATCTTTGATACCGTTAGTTGATTTTATTTTATAAAGATCAAAGGCGTAAGAGTCTTGATGAGAGAAACTTTCTGCCTCTAGGAACGCATCATAATCTCCGCTGCCGTCTGAAATATCATCATCCGACTTCAATTTGGAGATCATTTCGTTATTTTCTTTCACAATCTGGCGCGCGCGCTCGACTGCTATTCTAGCTGTTTCATATTTAGGTAGAAAGTCTGCATTTACGTTTTCTGTATTCAAAGTTCCTCCTGGTCTATGACCAACCGAGTCGCTATAATGGACAAGTCCTATAGTATTACTCTGCCAAAAAAGCCATCGTCTAGGAAAGATTTTATCTCCATGCTTCATCTTAGTGATAATTCGATCGAATAACCCCTGACTTTTTCTTTCATTTAAGCTATGTTCCGGGTCTATCTAAAATGAGGAATACCATATGATTATTTGCCAAAACGTCGGACTAAGATACGGTGCCAGAAAACTTTTTGATGAAGTGGATATTAAGTTCACTCCGGGAAATTGTTACGGGCTTATCGGAGCTAACGGTGCCGGGAAATCTACGTTCTTAAAAATTCTTTCGGGTGAAATTCCTAGTACAGCGGGCCACGTGTTCATCACACCTGGACAACGCCTTTCAATTTTAAAACAGGATCACTTTTTATACGAAGATATCGAAGTTCTGAAAGTTGTTATCATGGGGAACAAACACCTTATGGAAGTGATGGAAGAAAAAGATACACTATACGCTAAAGAAGATTTTTCGGATGCTGATGGCCTGAGAGCTGCTGATTTAGAAGCACAATTTGGCGAAATGAATGGATGGGAAGCAGAATCTGAAGCGGCCGTTCTTCTTTCTGGTTTAGGTATTAAAGAAGAATTGTTATCAAGGAAAATGAATGAACTTAATGGTGGAGAAAAAGTAAAAGTTCTTCTTGCTCAAGCGCTTTTCGGTAAACCAGATATTCTTTTACTCGATGAACCTACCAACCATTTGGACATGAAAGCTATTCACTGGCTGGAAAATTTCCTGGCCGGTTTTGAAAACACGGTTATCGTTGTTTCCCATGACCGTCACTTTTTAAATAAAGTGTGTACTCACATGGCCGACATCGACTTCGGAAAAATTAAAATTTACGCCGGTAACTACGACTTCTGGTACCAGTCTTCTCAACTTGCAATGACTCTTAAGTCCAACCAAAATAAAAAGACTGAAGAAAAAATGCAGGAACTTAAAGACTTCATCGCGCGCTTTTCTGCAAACGCTTCGAAATCTAAACAGGCCACATCAAGACAAAAAACTCTGGATAAAATTACTCTGGAAGATATCCAGCCTTCGACAAGAAAATATCCATTCGTTCACTTCAAAGCGAAAAAAGATATTGGTAAAGACGTTCTTACTGTTGAAAAACTTTCTAAAACTATCGATGGAAAAGTTCTATTCAAGAACATTAATTTCCAGGTGAGAAAAACTGATAAAATCGTTCTTCTTGGAACAGACCTTCAGTGTGGTGTTTTAATGGACATCCTGATGGGAAAATCAAAAGCGGACTCAGGTAATGTAAACTGGGGTGTAACTGCCCAGAGGTCATACTTCCCTGCTGACAACACAGAATTTTTCGTCGATGGAAAATATAACTTAGTCGACTGGTTAAGAGATTTTTCTGAAGATAAAGATGAATCATTCGTACGTGGATTTTTAGGGCGTATGTTATTCACAGGTGAAGAGTCACAGAAAAAAACCAACGTTTTATCCGGTGGTGAAAAAGTTCGTATGATGCTTTCTAAAATGATGCTTGAAGCTCCGAACGTTTTAATCATGGACGGACCAACAAACCATTTGGATCTTGAAAGTATTACATCAGTGAACGAAGGACTTAAAAAATACGATTCAACTTTAATTTTTGCCTGTCACGATCATGAATTCGTTCAGACTGTGGCCAACAGAATTATTGATATTCAACCTGATGGATCAATCATCGATGTTGAGAAATCTTTTGATGAATATTTGGGACTACAATAATTTTGAGTGAAGATTATTTTGAAATAAGACCTATTCTTCCGGCAGATAAAATCCAGATTCAGGTTGGATTGAAGATGTTATCTCCGGAATCCATCCGCCAGAGATTTTTCACCAACAAAAAGGAATTCAGCGAAAAAGAGCTGCAGTTTCTCACTGAAGTCGATCAAATCCATCACCTCGCCTACGTTGCCGTTCATCACAAAGACGGCCAGCAGTTACCGGCAGGAGTTATCAGGGCGATAAAAAAATCTGATATGGAAACTCACGCTGAAATAGGAATTGTTATTGTCGATTGTTATCAGGGAATGGGTCTCGGCAAAAAACTTTTAGATGAAGTCGCTGCAAGAGCAGTGGCCGTAGGCATTACTCATTTTTATGGTGATTACCACACCAGCAATCTGAAAATGACCCGCTTATTGGATAAATTCTCGAAAACCCGATCGCCTTTACTGCTAAAACACACAGGTGATGGCTTTATTTATTTTGAAGCTCCGTTAAAAAACTGATAAAATTTTTCAAACTTTTAAGAACTACTACATCGAAGGAAGACCCATGGGACGTAAGTGGAATAACATCAAAGAAAAAAAAGGCGATCAGGATAAAATCAGATCGTTGATGTATACAAAGTGCCTTCGCGAAGTCACAAAAGCAGTAAAACAAGGTGGCGAAGAGATTGAATCAAACTTCATGCTTCGAATCGCTCTGGAAAAATCAAGAAAATATAACGTTCCTAAAGACAACATCGACCGTGCCATTAAAAAAGGTATGGGAAATGAAGATGAAGGATACGCGGATATCGCTTATGAAGGTTACGGGCCAAACGGTGTTGCGATTTTCGTTGAAGCCTCTACTAACAACGGGACAAGAACTGTTGCGAACGTAAGAAACTTTTTCAACAAGTGCGGCGGATCTCTTGGAACTACGGGCTGTCTTCAGTTCGTGTTCGAACGTAAAGCTGTATTTGAAATCCCAGAAGCTGGTTTAAATGAAGATGACTTCACTTTAGATATGATCGATGCGGGTGCGGATGATGTTATTCTTGAAGATGGTTTTTACACTGTCACAGGGCCAATGGAAGCGTTCGGCCCGATTCAAACAAAACTTGATCAGTTAAAACTTAAAGCAGAAGAAGCAGGCCTTGAAAGAGTGCCGCTTACATTTAAAGAGATTGATAAAGAAACGTTTAAGACTGTCACAAAGCTTGTTGACCTGCTTGAAAGTGATGATGACGTAACGAAAGTTTACCACAACGTTAAGTACGACGACTCATTCGCTGATCTTTAATTATAAAGACTCCACAATTCTTGGGCACCTCCATTCATAGAGGTGCTCAAAACTTTACCCTCCATCAGCTACTTACACATATTTTCCCTCCATTTTTTTTCCTGTGATATTCTGCTCAAAGTTTTAGCTTAGGAGGAATTTCGATGTTTACTGGCAAAATCCTGCTCGTCTCTCTTTTTACTTTCTTTAGCTTTCATTCACCATTATCTGCAGCAGAAGACCTCAATGTAGATCCGCTCTCAAATATTTCTGTTTCAAAAGACGAAATAATTAAGAGTCTCGAAATGCTTAAAAAGCAGGGAAAAATAACAGATGCCGATTATCAGAAAGCAAAAAAAGAAATTGCAGTTATGACCGATGCGCAGGTCAACGGGATTAAAGATATTGCTGTAAACATGGTGAGAAAAGACCCCGATAAAGCAGTTGAACTGTTGAATGCAAAAAAAATTGATTTGAAACAAGTTGAAAAACAGGCCGTGGAAGTGACACCATAAAAATAATTCTACATGGAGAATTCTTTTATTAAATCAATCCTGTCTTCCACCAGGATTGATTTAAATTTTAGGCTCGATAAACTTTTGGTCAGACTTTCCAGACTCAATCCATTTCCTTCACTTCTACACATCAATAAGGCCACGCCTTGAGACTCCAGATACTGACTTATTTCAGGGTAAGAGCGCACATCAATATCAGAGGCCACAATCATTGTGTTCCTTCTAAAACGATCCTTTAGAATTCCCCATTGATAATTAAAATCTTTGAGCCTGATGACTACCAAACGCAGCGGTTGGAGTTTGAAAAACGACTCGTCATCAATGATATACGAGTCGGTCGTTTGTAATTTTTTGAAATCGATCATAATACAGTCGCATTTTTTTCTGTACTCTTGAATTTGATCGCCGGAAAGGCCCGGTGGTAAAAAAATAAAATCCATTAGTTTACGAAAATTTCCATCTCAGTAAAGATAGACGGGTTCAACTGATCTTTCTGGAATCCATCACTGGCAATTTCAATCAGACGGGTATTAAACATTTCATTGATCGAAGTCTTCACCGTTAGCTGCGGAAGACGTCCTGTGATTTCTCCCTTCTGAACCAGGTAAGATAGTTGTAATGGAGTTGAAAATTCACCTTTATCAGTAAAATCTCCACCGTCACCCATGAATACGACAATACAGTTATCGAGAGATTTTAAAATTTCCTGCGTTGTTCTTTTACCTGCTCTGATCGTGAATGAGTTAAAACCAAGTGCAATTCCTGAATCAAAAGTACGGTGACCGTTTCCAGTCGCTTCTACTCCATACTTTTTAGCATATCGAAGATCTGCGATGATATTTTTCATTACGCCATTTTCAATGAGTGGAAGTTTGGTAATTTTTCTGATTGTTCCTTCAGCATCGAACTTGCGGTATATTCCGTGTTCGGGTGAATAGTTAATGTCGTAAACAGAAAAATCTTTGCTGAACAATTGCTGGTTTATTTTTCCGCTGAATAAAGCAGAACCTTCACAGTATTTGTCTGCGCGGAATGATTCTGAAAGTTTTGATGTTAGTTGTCCGCCTTCAACAAATAAAACCGGGTAAGATCCATTTTGAAATTTAATTTCGTTATTGTAAGCAGCTAGGTAAGGAATATTTTTATCCATAACATCATCGATGTCCAGAGTTCTGCCGGTTCCCTGAATGTATCCGTCCATAAGATTTGGTGATCCTACTTTTTTAAAAAGGTAATACCATTCATTCGTTGCATATTTTTTTTCAAGAAGCTCGCCACTGTCATTTTGTATTGTTACTGAATAAATTGCTCTGTTGAATTTTCCGTTGAAAACAAATTCATTGGAGAAACCCTGAAGACGTTCCTGAGTTTTCTCAATCGCTTCAATAATGCTGTTTAATGGTTTTTCAAAACTTTCCTTATCAACCATGCTCATATTCTTGTAAACAGGTAAATTGTATTCGTAAGGAATTCCTACAGTCTTAGTGGCCTGGGCCTTTTTTACAAGTTCGCTGTCAGCAATATCACCTACGAATGAAGTAGTATAAATTTTATTGCCTTCAAAAAGACGGATGCCTTTTTTTGTCACATTTTTATTTCTTGAAGAGTTTACCACTCCACCGACGACTTCAACTGATAATGACTCTTCTGTATCCGTAATAATATCGTATTTCATTTTTTAATCCTTTTTTAAGAAATTTGCATTCCATTAATTAAAATCGAAGGGCCACCGTCTGCTACTGGAAGTGGAGACTGCTCCATTTTTCCACATCCACCAAAAGCAGAATTATGAAGTTCAAAATCATCACCGCATGCTTCAATTAATTTTAATGTTTCAAAAACAGATCCTGAAAGAACCGCAACTTTTACCGGCTCAGCAAGTTCACCGTTTTTAATTCTGTAGGCCCTTGTCGGTGCAATCGTGAAAGTACTTCCGCCTGTTCCATGTTTGAAGTTATAGAAATACACTCCACCTTCTGCCTGTTTTAATAATTCCTTGAATGGAGTTTTTCCACCCTCAATATAAGTTGAAGTCATACGTACGATTGGTTCAAACTCAAAGTTCATCGCTCTCGCGTTTCCGGTAGGTTTTTCTTCCAGAACGTTTGCTGTATGAGTAGAGTGCAGTCTTCCCGAAAGAACACCGTCTTTAATCAGATAATTTCTTTGAGCAAGAGTTCCTTCGTCATCAATCGGGCAATAGCCAGACGTATTTTCATGAACTCCAGTATCAACGATTGAAAGGCAACTTGATCCGATCATGCTACCCAGCTTCCATTCTTTTGTCGCTTCCGGGTCACCCATCATGAAATCTGCTTCAGACTTATGGCCGAAAGATTCGTGAGTGAAAACTCCCGTGATCTCAGGTGATAAAACAACTTTATATTTTCCCGGTACAACTGTTTCTGCGCCAAGGAATCTTTGAGCTTCAGTGTAATAAGCAAGAATGTCTTTTTCCATTCCTGAAAACTCTTTAAAGTCCGTTGCATATTTTCTAAAACTGTCTGCAAATAAATCGCTGTCTTTTTTTAAAGTCGCGCTGAAAGCAAATCCCGCCTGGTTAAAGTCATAAGAAAACTCTGTCCCTACTGAAGACTTATAAAATTTTTCTTTATACAAATCAGTGTAACGAACAGTTGAGTCCTGAAGGTTCGCTATTTTTTGAATCAACGGTAAGTAGGTTTCACACATCTTAACTTTTGTTTCAAGAGAAATATTAGAGAAGGCCTGTGCTGCTTTATTAATTAAATGATGAGTGCCGTTGTTTCCTGGAACATCATATGTGTTTGAAGATTTTTTACTGTTGTCGGCCTGATCGATAAGTTTTTCAATTTCAGCATTCAGGTTTGTCACTGCTGTTGTTGAACAGTAGTACCATGCCCCATGGTGATGAATGCGGATGAAAGCACCAAGCACCGGCCTCTCTGTTGCGCCGATTAGTTCTCCGTTTTGAAAACCAATGCCGGAAGATTGAGTGCGCTCAATTCTCACATCTACAAAAAGACATGGGAATTTTTTTAGATCAAGTCTGTCTAAAATGTTTCTGATATCCATCGGGAACTCCTAAAGTTTACTATCGAATAATGGAAAAGAAAAAATCTGACCTTGATGATACCAAAATTCACCGAGGTTTTCGATTAAAAGAATCTGGTTCTGCATGCGCAGGGCATGAAAGAAAGGGTCATTGTAAGCAGAGTTGTCATTATCCCCGTTTAAGTAAGTTTTAAACTCTTTGAAAGTTATCTTTGCGTGCAATTCTATGGGGGCACGCTTGAGCAGAGGCCGTACAAAAGGATTTCGCTCGTCTTTATCCTGGCGGTGAAGATAAAAATCAATCTGTCCTTTGTAGCGGAAAACTTTTTTAGCTTTGAGTTCATTTTGAATGGCCAGGGCCTCTGGCATTTCAAAAACCACTTTCTTTTTGTTGTCGTAATCCCCTTTCATTTTTTGCATTAACTGATCATTGTAACCATCAGGATCGAGACAAAAAAGAAAAGCTTTGGTGACGAGTTCAATTGTTGTGTGAAAGGCAGGATTATAGGCGCGTGGCTTGAGAGAGAGTCCGTAAAAATAAAATTCGCTGATGTTTGATAAAGTTAAATCATCTTTTACTTTTTTCATGGCGACGGATAAACGGTTATCCATCGCCTCATCACCGGTTCCCCATTCTTCCTTATTTGGAAATAATGAATAATCAGGAACCGCACTCATTACTTAATTTCTGTGTTCAATTCAATATTAAGATTTTTATTTCCTAAATCAGTTGAAGGATATTTCGGATCAAATCCCTGGATTGAACCGGGTTTTGCCATAGCATCCCCTATCGGAGAATATCTGGCGATCACATGAACCGGTCCCTTAAAGTCAGCTCCAGGAATCATCACGTTTTTTTGTGTGATGACGAAGGCCTGGGGAAAAGTAGGGTTCTCAATTTTAATAACGGCAACAGGTGGTGTCCTGTCGTTAGGCCCTGTATCAGGTCCTGCTTGTTTTGCGTAGATAAAAAGTGCGCCGCCTTTTACCAGCTTTTTTTCCAGACCTTTTTTAAGAGTAACCATTCCACCAACTTTTGGATCAGTGAAGGCCCCTGCATTAGTTGCCAGCACTGAAACGACAACTGCTAAAAAAATATTTTTCATTATAAAACTCCTGTAGGATTTAAATTTTCTCAATGATAGTATGAAGCCGGGAGCTAATCAAATGAAGAACGAAAAATTATGCCTGATTGGGTGCGGATGGTTAGGAAAACCACTGGCGCAGCATTTGATAAAAAGCGGATTTAAGGTTCTTGCCACGACTGTGCATGACAAAAGTGCTGAGTTTAAAAGTCTGGCGATTCCCTACCTGCAGTATGACCTGGCCCATACTGGAAGTTTGCCTGAGGATATCCATAAATCAGATATTCTTATTTATACAATTCCTCCACTGGATTTCGCCATTGTTAAAAACTTTTTTGACAAGATTCCTGAAGATAAAAAAATCATCTTTACCAGCTCTACATCTGTTTACGCTAAAGATATGGGGATTGTTGATGAAAACACAGTAACAAATTTAACTCACACTTCTTCTCCAGTGTTAATCCAGACTGAAGATTATTTGCGTTCGCGGTTTTCTCATTTAACGATTATAAGACCTGGTGGACTTTATGGAGAGAAACGTCATCCCGTCTTTTTTTTGCAAGGTAAAAAAAATCTTAAGACAGGATTTGAACTGCTGCATTTAGTACATCAGCAGAATTGCATAAATGCCATTACAGCGATTCTTAATAAGAATATATGGAATGAGACCTTCAATCTGGTAAGCGACCTGAGAGTGCCTAAAAAAGATTATTACACATTGATGGCCGCAAAGCTTGGACTTACTCCGCCTGAATATGATGAAAATGATAATAGTTTAAAGCAAACTAATATCTCCAATGAGAAATCAAAGTTAATTCTTCAAATCAAATATCTTGATCCTACCCAATTCTAATTTTTCTGGTTTTATCATGATCGACCTGCTCTTCAGTATGAGCAGTGATCCTCTCAATCTCTTTAACGATATTTGAAACGCGTTTAAGTGCATCCTGAATGCGGTCGAAATACTCAAGGCTTTCTTCTTTTTTCGCTTTTCTTACGAGTCCAAATGCAATCGTCAGTGGATTATTAATTTCATGATTGTATGTTGCTATCAGATTGTTGATCGATTCCACTTCTTTTTTTTCCATGGCATCACGATAATTTCTTACGGCATTGATCTGTGCATTGATACGCGCTTCTGCGATATCGATGTTAACAGGCTTTTGTAAATAATCGTTGGCACCAAGTTTTAGTGAATCGACAATGTCCGTTACATCGTCTTTCGACGTGGCCATAATAATAGGTATATCAATTGATGAATAAACTGTTCTTACATATTGAAGAACCTGCATCCCTGTCATCTCTGGCATAACAATGTCGAGCATGATCAGATCAGGAGTATCGTTTAATAGAGTTTCCAGACACTCTTTACCGGACTCAACACAAGTTACTGCGAAACCGCGTTTCTTCAGGCGCTGGGAAAGGATTCGTGAATTGATTTGATCGTCGTCGACAATCAGGATTCTAATACTCATATGAATCCTATCGTCACAGTAGGGCAAAGTGTTAACGAGCAAATATGTTTACATTGTTCAATTATTGTTCTCTTCCCAAGTTTTAATAACATGGACAATAAAATTGAGTAATACACGACTAAAAGAAGTCGGGTTCATTGGGAGGCTTTACGACATTACAATTAATCCATTTAGCTATCTTGAGCAGAATCATACTAGTCTTTCGTTGTTAAAAACCTGGTTACTGATAACATTATTCTTTATGTAATGAAGGATAATAATGAATAAATACACGCTGGTTTTAGTCGCTCTTTTTTCATTCAGTGCACATGCATGGGATATGTCTGATTTGAAAGATGAAAGTCTTTCGCCATTCACGACCACTGCAAGAAATGTTTTATATGTTGGTGGTGCACTGACTCTTGGTGTTCTGATTTTTGAAGATTCTATTGTCGATCCTACGCAGTCGGAATTCGTCAATGATAAGCCGCTCGGAAGTTTCTCAAAATTCGGTGACCTCGCAGGCCAGATGATTCCCAATGCACTTTACTCAATCGGCATGAGTCTCGATGGATACACCGGAAATAAATTAGGTTATTCACGTGCGATAGGAATGATAAAAGCAACGGCCTATGCTTCTGCTGTTACAACTGCAATAAAATATACTGTGAGAGAACCAAGACCAAACAGTAATGCACGAAATTCATTTCCTTCCGGCCATGCTACGACTGCTTTTGCATTCGCTGGATTTGTATACGAAGAACATGGCTGGCAATGGGGAGTCCCCGCACTCGCCATGGCATCTTTCGTAGGAGCAAGCCGTATCAACGATAATTATCATTACCTGCATGATGTACTTGCCGGAGCAACTATAGGTCTTGCCTATGGAATCGGAATTTCTAAAATTGATAAATTGAAAAGAGATGCGAGTGGTGAGAAAGATGCAGGCCTTACAATCGTTCCACTTTATGATGGAAATATCAAAGGCCTTGCACTAATAAAATATTTTTAGTCTACTGCTTTACCGATAAAAGGTTTTCCATCCATATATCTTTGCAGCTTCGCCGGGATTTTTACTGTCCCGTCTTTTTGCTGGTGACATTCTAAAAAAGGAACCAGGATTCGTGGAGTTGCAATCGCAGTGTTGTTTAAAGTATGAACGTACTGAACTTTATTTTCGCTGTCACGGTATCTCGTTTGAGTACGACGAGCTTGCCAGTCATAAAGTGATGAACAGCTGTGAGTCTCTCTGTATTTTAATTCAGAAGGAACCCATGCTTCCACGTCGTACATGCGAAATTTTCCTGTCCCCATATCTCCCGTACAACATTCTACAATTCTATATGGAAGTTCCAGGTCTATCAGGATTTCTTCTGACGTCTCAAGAAGTTTCTGGTGCCACTTCGCTGACTCTTCCGGATCATTTTTACAAATGACGAATTGTTCGACTTTCATGAACTGGTGAACGCGGATTAAACCACGTACGTCGCGGCCGTATGACCCTGCTTCACTTCTAAAGCATGGAGAATATCCAGCGTATAAAATCGGAAGTTCAGATTCTTTTAAAATTTCATTGGCGTGAAGTGAGTTGATTTGTACTTCTGCAGTTCCGGCCAGATATAGATTATGTTCCGGAATAAAATAGGCCTGGTCTCTTCCTTGTGGAAAGTGTCCTGTTCCAAATAAAGCTTCTTCGCGAGCGAACGCAGGAACTGAAACAAGATTGAAGCCTTTCGAAATTAATTTATCCATGGCCATTCTATGCATCGCCATTTCAACTAAAACCATTTCATTTCTTAGTGAGTATGATCGTGAACCTGATACTTTTGCAATTCTTTCAAAGTCGGCCCAATTCTGTTGCTCTAAAATTTGTACGTGATCAAGCGGAGTGAAATCAAATTTCGGAAGCACTCCGTGTTTTTTAATTTCAACGTTATCACTATCATCTTTTCCTACCGGAGAAAGTGGAGAAGGAATTTGTGGTACCAGATATAAAAGGCCTTTCAACTGTTCTTCAAGAGCTTCAGCTTTTGGCTTAAGTGCTTTTACTTTTTCATCCATTCCTTTACTCTCAGCAATAAGCGCGGGGCGTTCATCTGCAGTGGCCTTAGGAATCTTCGCCGTTAATCCGTTTTTTTGCGTTAAAAGATTTTGTTCTTCAGTTTTTAGCGACACAAGCTCTTTATCAATCGAGAGCAGTTGGTCAATATCAAGCGTAATGTTCTTCAGCTTGCAGGCATTCTTAACAATGTCAGAATTTTCTCTGATGAATTTAATATCTAGCATGGGTATCCCTTGGTATAATATGCGTCTCCTATAATGCCAATTATGGACTTTTTTGTATAGGAAAAATGTAAGGAACCACTCATGGCACGTTGTAAATTTTGTAGCAAAGAAATTACTTGGATGAAAGAAGGCGGAAGAAACCGTCCGATTAACGGTGATGGCGGAATCCACTCTTGCGATGAAATGAAAAACTCTATGAAGTCGATTAAATCAATTGAGACGACTGAGATTGATTCAGATATTTTAAAGCAGTATGAGACTGCGATTAATCTTAAAGCTGTAAAGAAGTAGCTTGAAAAAATGTAGCCGCTGCTACATTTTTACTTCGCACTGAAAATATCAAACAAATAATTATGTAATAGAGTTCAAGCTACCAACCGCTTATGCCTGAAATTCTCTACCGCGACTCTTTCGGCGAAGTCACTTCGTCTAAATTATTCAACGGCATTCTTTTAACAAACGCACGTTCTCTGATCGGACAGTCCTTCAATTCACAATTTTCGCAATAAACCCTTCTGCAAGGGTCTGAGTGAATACGAAGTTCGGCCTCAACTGGATAATTTTTTACAAAATTATTTTCAAATTTTTCGCAGAATAAATGTTCTTCGGCCACTGACCAGAATTCAGGAATAACCATATGACAGTCTATGTGATGAAAATTCCCGCTTCGAATTACACGTGTAAAGTGAATATCAATAACACCAGGTACATAATTTTTTTCAAACAAATCTGCAATTAACTGCAAAGTTTCTTTATCGTGTCCATCGAGCAAAACATTTCCCGAACGCACAAGAATTTTTACGCCGGATAAACAAAGCATGAATCCAAAAACAATCGCAATAATCGGATCGATCATCATGAGGCCGGTGATTTTTACCAGCAATAAACTTACGAGTACACCAATGCTGGTTAAAGCATCAGTCATCAAATGAATTCCACTCGACTGCAAAGCTTCCGAGTGCAGACGAATCCCGCGCTGTCTGATGATATAGCCCATGACTCCGTTGGCAGCACCGGTAAGTACGACAATCAGCAATCCGATGTCGAGTTCTTTGATTATGATACCTTTATAAAAAACTTCACATGCTTTTAAAATAATCAAAAGTCCTGCGAGTGTAATCGCGCCACCTTCGAAACTCGCGGCCATGCTTTCAACTTTCCCATGCCCGTAAGGATGGTCTTCATCTGCAGGCTTGGCTGCGATGACAATCACGATGAGAGTTACAATGCCTGCTATGATATTGACGATGCTTTCAAGAGCATCAGAGAAAATAGATTGGGATCCTGTTATGTGATAAGCATAAAATTTCATGACCAGCAGGATGACACCGATTACAAGTGAGATAACCGAAATCCATTTACGTTCTTTATCATGGCCTAAAAAAATTGATTTGCGTTCGCTTTCCATGATTGGAATCATAACAGATAAACTGATTTATTTCAAAAAACGTTCATCTCTTGTGAGTATGATGCATGAAACTTTTTTTCGATTACTCGCAATGCTATTATAGACTGCATCCCGAATGAAACGAGGAATGACTTTTAAGAAGAGCAATGCTTTTTTCCATCCGCCTAGGTCTGATCCAATTTCAATGATCGCATCACTCTTAGTAAAAAGTTTTCCATCGGAAAAATATACGACAGTTGTCATGTCACTCATCTGGTTAAAATGTTTTTTATATGTCTCACCATTAAGTGGAGCATAGGATAATTTTTTATCCTTATCCCACTTTGAAATGATCGCAATCGAGCGCTGGCATAAACCGCACTCTCCATCATAAAAAACGATTTTGTTCGGATCGTTCATTACTAAAGCTTCACTCCGAACTTATTAAGTACGATAGTGTAAACTGAATACACTCCGAACATCAAAATACCACTCGTTAATAACGCCGGATAAAATCTCCATCCCATCTTTAATAAAAAAGGCAGAGCGAGAAAGAAAAACAATGAAGGAATAACCATCCAGAAAATGACATAAGAAAGATTGATGATCTCAACTGTATTTTTAGTGTCCTGATAAAGCCAGATAAAGGCCAGGATTGAAGTTAGTGGAAGTGAGGCAAGAATACCTGCCGCAAAACTAAATCGTTTACCAATCTCGGAAATACCAACTACCACCAGTGCTGTGATCAGAACTTTTAAAATAATATACATAATCTCTCCAAA
Source organism: Bacteriovorax sp. (assembly GCA_014378525.1). Classification (GTDB taxonomy): domain Bacteria; phylum Bdellovibrionota; class Bacteriovoracia; order Bacteriovoracales; family Bacteriovoracaceae; genus Bacteriovorax. The sequence continues at coordinate 47,402 of JACMNL010000074.1, read as the reverse complement.
AAAAGGCTTCACGTAAGTTTGGCATCTCTAGTGCAATATGACTAGGTAAAGCTCCTCTTTCCCGTAAACAATCCAGCTCTTAGGGTGAGCGAGAAAGGCGAACAACTGTCTAAACTTTTAACGACTGTATGACTAACAAGCATCTGGAGAATTTATGAAAGCACTTTTAATCTTTTCAATCCTGGCAACGACTTCACTATTTTCTCAAGCAAAAGCTGCTCAGGCCACGGGCCTTAATGATGATATCCAGCGAGATATTACTGAAGGAAAAATTCAGGCAACCGAGACTCTTTGGTTAAAAGATCTTGATAAAAGCATTTCTGAAAAACAACAAAAAGCTCTGGCCTTGATAACATTAGTAGCAGCTCAGGCCAACGACCGTTATAGCGCTCAGGATGATTCAAAAAAAGAAGATGCAGAGTACGCTCATGTTGGTTTCGTGGCCCGTTTTCAGGACATTCGTGAAGGGCGCGAGTCACTGGAGAGAAAAGAAATTCAGCCCGACTATGCGACTCTACAGGATTACTCTAAGCGTTTAGACTCTTTAAACCAGGATTTACAGTCATTCCTTAAATAACAAGATTCTCTTATTACCATTTTTCTGTCATAATCCTTTAATCACCAAAGGATTATGACGATGAAATTTTACGAAGAATTAGAAGCACGCGGTCTGGTTGCAGACGTTTCAAACCCCGAAATTAAAGAAATACTAAATACAAAAAAGATTTCTTTTTATATCGGCTATGATCCAACAGCGAAGTCTCTTCAAATCGGAAATCTTTTTGCTATGATCACAATGAAGCGCTTTCAAGACGCCGGCCATAGGCCAGTGGTCGTCCTCGGCGGTGCCACTGGTATGATCGGTGACCCTTCAGGAAAAAGTACAGAGCGAGTTTTACTGACTGAAGAAGTGATCGCTGTAAATATCGAAGCACAGAAAAAACAATTCAAATCTATTTTAAATTTCGAAGGATCAAATCCTGCGATCATGGTGAACAACTATGACTGGATGGGGAAATTTACATTCATAGAATTTCTTCGCGATGTCGGTAAAAGATTTCGTATTACAGAAATGCTTGCAAAAGACTCGGTTAAAAATAGAATTGATTCTGAAGTAGGACTAAGTTTTACAGAATTCTGCTATCAGATGCTTCAGGCCTACGACTTCCGTCACCTCGCTCTTCACCATGATGTTATTTTACAAATGGGTGGCGGCGATCAATGGGGTAACATTACGGCCGGGATCGACTACACAAGAAAGATGGACGCAAAACAGGTTTACGGTTTAGTTATTCCTCTGGTCGTTGATTCAAATGGAAATAAATTTGGTAAGTCAGAAGGTGGAACAGCGATCTACCTGGATCCAGAAATGACTTCTCCTTATCAGATGTACCAATACCTTTTAAACAGTGACGACACTTCTGTCGTGAAGTACTTAAAGTATTTTACGTTTTTAGCTCTTGATCAAATTGCTGTTCTTGAAGAAAAAACAAAAACAGAACCGCATTTAAGAGAAGCTCAGAAAACTCTTGCTGCAGAAGTTGTAAAACTGGTCCACGGTCAAGCAGGTCTTGATGGTGCTATGTCAGCAACAAGAATTTTCTTCGGTGAAAAAATTGAAAACCTGAAAGATAAAGATCTCAATGCGATTTTCAAAGATGTTCCGTCTGTTGAATTGAAACGTGACGATTTAAAAAATGGTATTCTGGTTTTGGATCTTCTGGTTCAGACTCCACTCTTCCCTAGTAAAGGTGAAGCGAAGAGATCTGTTGAGCAAAAAGGTGTTTATCTTAACAATGATACGATTCCTGATATGACTGTGAAGCTTACTGAGGTACATTTGGCCAGTGAGACTTGTATGGTTGTGAGGAAAGGTAAAAAGAATTACTGCGTAGTAAAATTTATCTGATTATAAATTGGAGGAACCGGGTTGGTGCCTCCAATTATTTCTTTGGTTCTTTTGACGCCGGATAATCTTTCGGATCTGTCGAAGTAGAAAGTTTCTTAATCTTCCCCTCCTTCAATTCTTTCCTCTCAATAATCCCTTTTGTACTAGGAACCATGTGAGTTGAAAACGGAGTCTTGTCCCCGATCACCTGCGATTGAATTGTCATGCTAAGTCTGACCATATCTCCAACCAGCACTCCACCGTTGTCCATTTTCTGGTTCCAGACCATTTCAAAATCTTTGCGGTTTAGTTCACCGGTAAGAGTGAAGAAATAGTTTTCTTTTCCCCATGGATCTTTAATTTTTCCTTTATAGACACCGTCGAGGACCAGAGGTTTTGAAATTCCTCTCATTGTAATCTCACCCGGAAGTTTAAATTTTTCTCCCGAAGCAATCTTCACAGGGCCTTTAGCCCTGAAAGTAATTTCCGGATAATTAGCTACGAAAAAAAATTCCTGCCCTCTTAAATGGAAATCTCTTTTCCCGTCATTCGTGTCGACACTGTTTCCCGTGATGGCCACGCGAACGTTTAATAAAATATCTTCAGGTGTATTCATTTCAAATAGACCTGTATATTTTTTGAACTGCCCTTCAACTTTAGTCATCAGCATATAATCGACATCAAAAGCGATGCGTGAGTGTTCGGAGACGATTTCAAGTTCTTTGGCATGAACAGCATATGAAAATGCCAGTGCTAAAACAAAAAGTAACAACAAATATTTTTTCATAAATCCTCTAGTGCTTTTTCGGAATCTTAATAACTATTTTATCGTTCCCGTTCAAAACTTCCGCCTTATCAGCATCAACTCTTCTCGGGTCTAAAGTGAACATACGCTCGGAAGAAGATTCAGTCATGGAATTTCCACCCTGATCTTTCGAATCTTCGCTCACTCTCACCAGGCCATTTTTAATTTCGACATTAAGTTTATGGTTTGTACCATCATGTCCTTTAAGGGGAATCTCATAATAAACAAACTTATCATCTTCGTGTTCTTTTAAGACACCTGCACCACCGCTATTTCCTGCATCCTTCAGGTCCTTCTCCAGACTGTCAAAACCATCCATTGTTTCATTCTGCATACGCTGGATAGTCTCAATCATCTTCGCCTGGTCAAAGTCGTCAGGATTGACCGGTACACGCTCACCGGAGTTTTGAGAATTCTGGTTATTCATGCTGAAACCAATACCTCTGCCTGGATTGTGAACAAATTTTACCAGCAGGTGATTCACCAGAAAGCCGGCACAAAAAAAGATGATCGCGACAAAGAGTTTTGTATTTATAAATTTTTTCATGGCCCTATTATATCTCCCCAAAAAGCGATTTACCACAATCTGAGGCATAAATAAAAAGACTTCACCAGCAATAAGTTGCCGATAAGCCGACCTCATGATGAGTAAAACTAAGCTTTTTTAAAACTTTACCGAAAGGGTTTATTATTAGGGAATTCCCCCCTTTTACAAGGACACTCCAATGCAGTCTCATAACTTCAAAGGCAAGATTTTGTTTTCAGCGATAGCTCGTGGTGAACAAAAAACACTGATGTCGTATTATGCAGAACCGCTGGAAGCAGGCTTTGATCAGACGATCATGTCTTCATGGGATTTTCTTAATTTTTCTGCTGAAGAAAAAAAGCAGCTCTCTACTCGTCACAGAAAAATGTTAAATAACTACCGCCACATTAATCCATTCGCACTCAATGTAGATGCACAGGAATTAATAGAGCAGATTAAAAAATGTAAATCGGATACGATGGTGATTGAAGCTCACGACTATGGAGCTTATATCTGTCTTGCTGCTTTATACTCCGGCAAACTTCCGGCAAATAAAAAACTTGAATTCCAATTCGCAGGATCTCCACTGGCCTTGTTTCCAAAAACAATGTTAAAGACTTCACCAAAAACTGCTGACCATAAGATTGTCTTTCGCGTGAAAGAAAACTGCTGGCTGGCACCTTTCAGTACGCTTTACAGCAACGAAAAGATTAAGTGCTTTTATCTAAAAGCTGCTTAGGCATTTCAAAATGAAATCTTGTTCCCGTCTCGATATTTTCCGCCCAGATTCTGGCGTGGAGTGAATCCGCAACAACTTTACAGATAGCAAGGCCTAAACCGCTCCCCTGAGCTTTCGTAGCATTCTTTTGCATGCGATAAAAGCGATCGAAGATTTTTTCGATGTCACCTTCATCAATTCCCTCGCCCTCATCCTCAATCGTCACATGCAGCGTCTGAGGCGTATTGTATCCTGCGATCGTCACAGTCGATCCTTCCGGTGAATACTTGATGGCGTTTTCGATCAGGTTGTAAAAAACAACACCGAGTAAATCGCGGTCAGACATTACCGTAAGATCACTTTCAGAAGCTGAATAAAAAGAATCGAAATTAATCTGCATTGAAATCTTTTTAAGGTTGGCGAATTTCGACAGTCGGGAAATTTGCGAGATCACCACTTCATCCAGACGGTTAGTAGTTAAGCTTAATTTTTCAGTTCCACTATCCACCCGAGCAAGGATGAGAAGATTGTTCGTTAACTGAGTCAGGAAATTAATTTCCTGGGCCATACTGTCGAGGAAGATTGAAATTTCTTCTTCTGATTTTTCTTCAGACTTAAAAACTTCCAGCTCACCTTTCATAATCGTAAGCGGGGTTTTCAACTGGTGTGAAGCATCCTGAATAAATCTTTCCTGCGCAGTGAATGTTTCATCGAGACGGCTGAGCAAATGGTTAATGGTATCGGCAAGCTGCCAGATCTCATCCTTACTCTCCGGAACAGGAACACGCTCTTCAAGATTTGAAACTTCGATCATTTTGGTTTTTGCTATAATTTCCATCATCGGTCTAAGCGCCCGGCCCACGAAAAAATATCCAATCATCAGCGAGAGAACCAGCATTGCAGGTACACTGATGTAAAAAAACTTAACCAGGTTTCTGTTGATAATAAGAAAGTCTGATTCCGGAACAGAAATCTGCAGGATCAGCGGAGTGTCTTTATGAAGTACCGGCAGAAGATAATTGATAACTCTATGCGTGACAGTTTCATAATACATAGTAGAGAAACTTGCACCACTTCTTAAAACCTTAGAGAGAATGGCATCACTCAAATGCTCGATCTGGTTTTCCTGCAAAACAGGGCGCATTTCAATGATATGTCCGTTGATATCCATCACGGAAATAAAACTATTTTTTAGAGTGAAAGGGAGAATTTTTTCATTCAGCTTTAAAATGTTTGAATCGAATTCCACGTCACCGTATTTATCCACGTCGAGAGATTCGGCGATATCGATAGCGTAGTTGTAAAGTTTGGTGTCGAACTCTGCAATCTGCAATTTGGAAAACTGCGAGTATAAAATATAACAGAATCCCGAAAGCATTCCGGTGAAGATGAGGCCGAAAAGAAGTGTCAGCCTTAACTTAAGACTGATCTTATGCAGGAAGTTCATATTTAATCTTTAAGGATGTAACCAAAGCCCACCATAGTATGGATCATTTTTTTATCAAATGGTGAGTCGATTTTTTTTCTCAGCATATTGATATAAACATCGATGATGTTGGTGTTGGTATCGAAATTAACATCCCACACGTGTTCGCTGATTTCTACGCGGGTGATGGGACGCTTGGGATTTCTCATGAAGTATTCTAAAAGCGAAAATTCCTTTGCCGTTAAATTCACTTCTGTGTTGTTTCTCACAACTCTTCTTTGAACCAGGTCGAGTTCGATATCACCGAAACGAAGTTTGGAATTTTCGCTTCCGTTATTTCTTCTCAACAGTGCACGAACGCGAGCGAGAAGTTCTTCGAAGTCGAAAGGCTTAGTGAGATAATCATCTGCACCTGAATCGAGTCCGTGAATTTTATCTTTGGTTGTTGAGAGTGCTGTAAGCATCAGGATCGGCATGCGGCAGCCGTCGCGGCGAAGATGTCTTGCTGTATCCATTCCGTTTTGATCCGGAAGATTGACGTCAAGAACGATCAGGTCGTATTCGTTTTCCACGACCATACCTTCAGCGCCCATTCCTGTTTCAGAAATGTCGACAATGTATCCGTGAGCAGTCAGGCCTTTTTTAATAAAACTTGCCATTTTTGGCTGGTCTTCGACTATTAGAATTCTCATATGCTCAGTATATGAAAATAAAAAGGGGAACTCAATGAGTTCCCCATATAAATTCTAGATTTAAATCTGAAATTATTTTTTAGCAGCAGGAGCAGTTGGAGCTGCAGCTTCTGTAGCTGGAGCAGCTTTTGAGTGCTCAGCAATACAAGCGTCGAATGCTTTTTTGTCTTTTGAGTGTTCTTTGCATGCTTCCATAGCAGCTTTGTGAGAATCCATTTTTGAATCCATTTTGTGGTCAGCTGCGAAAGAAGAAACAGATACAAGAGCAAGTGCGATTACTAATAAAGATTTCATAAAACTCCCTAGGTTTATGGGAAACAAATTATTTTGCTTCCTTTTGATAATTTACAATACATTCAGTCAATTTTTTTCCCTTAAGCTTTCCATCGCTGGATTTCACACAAGCTTCTTTTGCAAGCTTGTAAGCTTTGGTACTCTTCGTTACACGTGGAGCTACATTCACTGCTGGTTGAGCTTCTACTACCGGTGGAGCAGTAACTTGTGAGTCCTCTGCAACAGCGATGGCCAGAAAAGCGGCAAATAATAATACACATAACGTTTTCATAGTCTTAGTATCGGTAATAGACATTAAAATGACATTTATGTCAGATTAAAAGATTTTAATTTTTCATATAACCGATCAAAACAATTGCTTAATTAAGCACTAATTCACCTCATTTTCATAGTGAAAAAAACCGAGAAACTCCTATATGAACATTTTAATAAAAACTCCTATCAATAAAGATTATCGCAGTGTGTTTTCACAATTTAATGTGAAGCTCTTCGCAGCACTGAAACCACCATTGGTAAAACTAGAAATCATTCGTTTCGATGGATGCAAAAAAGGTGATGAAGTCCACTTGAAAGTAGCGGGCCAGCGCTGGGTAAGTCACATTACAGATCTTGTAGAAAACGAAGATGAAATTTATTTCGTCGATGTCGGTGCGATCATTCCGTTTCCGATGACATCATGGAAGCACATTCACAAAATCGAGCGAACTGGAAAAAATTCGTGCAATGTCGTTGATGATATCGAGTTCACGACTGGCAACAAGTTCACAGATAAATTATTATATCCAGCTTTGAAGGCGATGTTTATGCTCAGAAGACCGATCTATGTAAAAGAGCTTTCATGAAAAAAAAACATGTCTATCACTCAAAGACTTTAGATAAAGACGGCACAGCTCATTACAGTCATACAGAAAATGAAACATGGGCCTTTTTATTAAAGAGGCAAAAAGAACTGGTGAAAACCCGCGCCTCAAAAGAGTATTTAAAAGGCGTAGAAATTTTAAATTTTGAAGATAAAATTCCACAGCACTATGAGATTACCGATATTTTAAAATCGCATACAGGCTGGGGAGTTGAACCTGTCCCCGCTCTTATTCAACCGGAAAAGTTTTTTTCGTTGCTTGCAAATAAAAGATTTCCGGCCGCAAATTTCATCCGCATTCCGGAAGAAATTGACTACATCGAAGAGCCGGATGTTTTTCACGAACTCTTCGGTCACTGCCCGCTTTTGACCAATGCTCCATATGCTGAGTTCATGCACCAGTATGGAAAACTTGCACTAAAGGCAGATCAAAAAACACAAATGAGAATGTTCCGTCTGTTCTGGTTTACGATTGAGTTTGGTTTGATTAAAGAGGACAACTTGATTAAAGCTTACGGAGGAGGAATTCTCTCGAGCAAATCTGAAATTATTTATTCTGTTGAAAGTGATATCCCGGAAAGACGTCCACTTATACCGATGGATGCATTAAGAACGAAGTTCCGAATCGATATTCTTCAGCCGGTTTATTTTGTGATTGAGAGTTACGACGATCTGTTTAAGCTGATCGCAGTGGACCCTCTCAAAATGGCACAGGAATCTTTTTTCATGGAAGATTTCCCGGCCAAGTTTGAGAAGAGAAAAAAAGCTTAGTCAGCGTATTATTTTTTTTGAATTTCTTCAGTTCTAAATGAATAAACGTAATCTTTGAATGTCGGAAATAAAACCATACTCACCAGGTACATTGAAACCTGTCCCATAATGGAAATCCATCCAACACCATTTAACATTTTTGCTTCAGCAAAAAGTAGTGAACCGAAACCGCAGATAGATGTCAGCATTCCCAAATGAACGGGACCTGAAATTCTTTTTGCTGCTGATAAAGCTGTTCCTCTTTTTCCCGGCCATCTGGCAGGCTGGCCTCTGTGTTCGATTTCATCGTGAATCTGGTGCACACCCATATCAATCCCTGCAGCAAGAACGGCCGGAATGATGGCGACGTTTAAAATGGTAAAAGGTTCATCCACGAGCCCCATTAAGGCCACGAGAAATAAACATCCGAACACCAGCTGTCCTTCGAGGATCATGGCGTACCTGAAGTTCTGGAAGTCCGGCCAGAAAACGAAAAACGCACCGACTAAAAAGAGTACGAGAACAATTCGTCCGTCTTTGATGATGTGATTTAAGATCGCCGAGAACACCAGCGTATCTGAACCGACTTCCATTCCGGGAAATAATTTTTTCGCTTTTAACAACGTGTTCGCATAACGGTTGATATTGTCGTAGGTCCCCTGACGTTGCTTAGGGAAAACGAGAATAATATTTTTATCGGGCCCGAAGTTGTCGGCCAGAGATTTTGGAACCAGCTCATCTCCATAAGGAGCAGTGTTTAGCCACTTCTCAACCTGTTCGTATTTCACCTGAAGTTTTTCTTCTATTTCCTTATGAGGAATTTCGTTAACTTTATTTTTGATCTTCTGGATCTTTCTATAACGTGATTGCATATCATCAGGAACAAGTGTGTTGTAACCGATAACCTGGGCCACCGTTTCGTCGTTCGCTTCGCTGTTTAACCATGCTTCCAGTTCTTTTGCCTGCTCGCGGTCGCGGGTTAAAATTGCCGAAGGTGTAATCGCTCTGCCGTAAAGATCGTCAGATAATTTATTCAGCGCCTGAGTTTCTTTTGAAAAGTTATGCAATCTCTCGAAGTCGAATTCGAAATAAGCATTCCATAATCCATAACCCATTACTGGTATCAGGATCAGGTAAAAATAAACGTACTTTGTCTTAAATGGGTAAGCGTAGAAAAAGCGTGAGATTTTTTCCTTGATACTTCCTTCTGCTTTGATCGGAAGAAGTTTTGCTCCCAATGGAAAAATACACATGAATGTAAAATAGATACACACAACACCAAGTCCTGCGATAATTCCCAGTTCAGAAAATCCTCTGAAGTCCGAGATCGCAAGTATGAAAAATGCTGCTGCGGAAGTCAGTGCCGCTGAAAATAATGAACGTCCCATGACCATGTACGTATCTTCGATGGCCGTTTTCTGGTCTTTACCTGCTTGTCTTTCGGCCAGGTATCTGCGGACAAAGTGGATTCCGTATTCAGATCCAAGCCCGGATAAGATCGCGAGCAAAAATCCGGTTAATATATTGATTCGTCCGACCATCAGGTAAGCGAGACCAACTGTCTGCCCCATCGCCATGAAAACTCCGGCAAGGGTAAACCATCCGGCCCTCATTGTTCCTAGACCGAAGAAGAGAACGATAATTAAAAGAACTGTCGAGATGATCGAAGTTTTTGCGATATCGCGGTCGAATTGTTCTTTGTCTTTAATTTTTTCTACGTAACGCCCGTTAAGATTATATGGAATTTTTGTTCCAGGAATCTTCGCCATTGCATCGTTCACATTTTTAATCAGCTCTTCGCCGAGTTTTAAATCAGTTGAACCGAAGTCTGGCTTGATTAAAAGCATCGCGTACTTTTTATCTTTTGATAAAAAATAGCGGTCTTGAGGAATTTTCTTTTTCAGATCAAGAAAGAATTTTTTTGCTTCAGCAACATCATCTGAGTTATCGCCTTCAGCGAAAAGATCAAGACCTGTATTATCAATTTTTTTATCTGCGAAGAGACTTTGAGCATACTGGCTCATCTGATTGAATTCTTTTTTGCTGATGATAAAAAGAGCTTTGTCTTTGAGCGCGTATGTTTCTCTTTCGTAGTAAGAGTATTTAATTCTTGGAACGCTCTTCATGGCCTCAGTAATTTTCGGAAGAGTTTTTTCCGGAGATACCATCGGACCGACCAGAGTAATCAGATAACCTCCGCCCCCTACGATTTCCGAAACGTGGTTCATTTCTACAACGGCCGGGTTGGTATCCGAAAGGAGACCGGATAAATCCATATTTACTTCAAGCTTCGTGGCCTGCATACCACCCCAAATGCTTAGAATTAAAGCCAGGACAGGCAGTACGTAAATATTCTTTAGATTCCATTTTAGAATAGACATTGGCGCTCTCTGTTTCTATATTGACCCTATTAAATTAAATATCTAACAGGACCAAATAATGAAGTTTATTTTATTAGCCTTTTTACTTTTACTTCCTGTATTCGTCAAAGCCCAAACAACATCAAATGATGCTCCAGAGACGTTAATTCAAAATATTTTTACGTTAGCTCAAAAAGAAAACCCGTTACATAATCCAAAGACAAAAGCTGAACTTGACTCACACTTTGATTTCCACCAAATGTCTTTAAACATCCTTGGAAGTGAAGCTAAAAAAAGATCGGCCGCTGATCTCAAATGGTTTGAAGACAGCATTAAAGAAATCATCACTAAAACTGTTTATCCAAAAGCACCTGAGTTCTTAAAAGGTGTAAAGATCACTTACAAAAGCACTCTTCTTGATGACAACAAAGCAACAGTTCCTTCTGTCGTTGCTAAAAAAGGTGAAAAGACAGACGTAAAATACAAGCTGGTAAAGTCGGGATCTGAATGGAAAGTTATCGACATCTCAATTGATGATGAATCATGGGTAAACACTATCAATGATAAAATGACAAAGACCCTAAAAGAAAAAGGCTGGTCAGGTGTGAAAGACATGATTAACAAACGTGTAGTGGCACTTAATACGAAGGTCTAATGCTTAGATACTTAGTCGTCATCAATTTACTTTTTACTGCAGCAGCTGAAGCAAAAGTTTATCAGCTGAAAGAATTAATTGCCCTGACTAAGACCCATCCAGAAATAAAAATTGAACAGTTTGAAATTGATAAGGCACAAACTTTTTTCGCACGCATCGACGGTGAAACAAGACCACGACTATCCATTCTTGGTGGTTTCGGTCCCAATAAAAGTTCACAAGGTAATGCTGTCACATCTTCACGTTCAGCAAACGTTGATACCATCACCTATCTTGCCAACGTCGATTTAAAAATTCCCATTTTTATGTTTAACCGCCAGAGCGATCTTACGAGAGCTGCAGAAGGAAACTTAAAAGTTAAGGAGCTTGATGTTGAAAGAAAAGAAGCTGAACTGGTTAAAAAAGTAAAAGAATATTATTACGGTTTCCAGTACGCTTCGAGCCTGAATGATTTTGCCGGCTCAACACTAAAAGATCTTGATGATGTTTTAGCAGGTATGAAAGGCAAAAAAAACGGCTCTGAAGAAATGACAAAACTTGAACTTTTCAGGTCTCTTGCACAGGTTAAGAAATTTGAAATTGAAAAAGGACTCGCTCAAAGTATTTTAGGTTTTAAGTACATCACTCAAGATGCCGACCCGAAAGTTGAACAGGACTGGATTGAATACTCTCAAAGACAGCTTCCTACTCTTGAAGCACTCAATGCTCAGCTTGCAACAACCAACGTTGACTTGAGAAAAGCATCTATCGGCATTGATGCTAAACAGGCCTGGCTTACAAGTGAGAAAAAAGCCCAGCTTCCCATTTTCGGAATTTTTTCTTCATTTAATTATCTGAATACTGCGAAGGCCACCAAACAGGCCTCGAAGTTTGCCTACGATCCATACAACCGTTCAGACTTTTCTGTCGGAGTAGGATTCACATGGGATATCGATTTCGGAATTAAGTCGAGCAACGTCAGCAATGCACGCATTGAACTTGAAACAGTAAGAGCACAGCAGGACTTCGCACAGAAAAATCTTCCGATTAAAATTGAAAAAATTTATCTGGATTTAATGGAAGCGCAGAAAAAAGCAACTGAACTTGAAAAATCATATAAGACTTCTAAAAAGCTGCTCAATAATATCGCTTCGGGTGTTGCTCTAGGGATTACACCGGCAAAAGATATTATTGAGTCTTATACTATGAAGGCCACTATTTATCAGCAGTATGTAGAAGCGATCTACAACTATGAAATGAGACTCTCTGACCTTTCATACGAAATGGGCAAAGAGCTTGATCCGGCCTTAATTTAAATTTAAGTTGAGCTTCTAAACTTGCTATAAATACTTATTATTAAGTATTTATAGTATGAGTGTATAAAATTTATACACTACCCCCTAAAGTCATTCCTTTTTACAGCCTTTACTAAAACGTTATTTGTAACAGGTACAATAATTTAACAACACGTTTAGAGAGGATATATGAAATCAAAACTAGTTCTTATTCTGACTTTAATTTTTTCGTTCCAGGCGATGGCAGAAAAACCATTAAATCTAGATTACGGCTCTATGGTGAGAGAAGTGAAGGCCTGTAGAAAAACTATATTTGGTTGTACAGCAGAGCAGGAAATTGAAATTGCAAAATTCAATGGAACAATTCTTGATTCATATACACTTGAAAGCTATCTATCGCAGGATAAAGAAAAATCTATCTTTATACCGCTGGCCCTGGATAATACTGAACTATTAACTCTTGCTGCTGCAACCAGCTTAGGAGTTGTGGCATTTAGAAATGATCAGGAGATTATGGATGTAGTTCAAAACCATAAATCTCAAATTACAAAACCAATTGCAACAGTAGGAAATTTTTTAGGGACTGGTACGGCAGGATTAGGAATCGCGGCAGGTTCATATTTTATCGGTATGTATTTTGAAAATGATAAACTTAAAAGAGCAGGACTTTTCATGGTTGGATCAAGTCTGGCTTCAGCTATTGCAGTAACAGCAGTCAAAAATACTTTTGGAAGATCACGTCCGATAAAAGGTGAAGGCCCTTATAGTTTTTTCAACTCGGGGGATAAATCTTTTTATTCTGGTCACACTTCAGAGGCCTTCACAATTGCGACAGTAATTTCTGAAATGTATAAAGATGACTACCCAGTAGTTCCCTATGTTGCATACGGAATTGCTGCCATCACTGCTTATGCTCGTATGCATGATCAGGCACACTGGGCATCTGATGTTATTATCGGAGCAGTAGCTGGGCACTTAGTAACCAAACTTGCGATGAATGCATTTAATGGGAATAAAGAAAACCGCAGTGGAGTTGAAATTTATCCGGGGATTGATCCGAATACTGGTGGGTTCATGTTGTTTTTAGAATATAAAGGTAAACAGGTTGATGCTCCAATGAAATGCTCAAAACTTCCTGAAGGAACTGCCAGAATCAATGCATGTTTAGCTGAGGGTTTTGCAAAAGCAGCGAAACACTAGAAGTACATTCTGAAAGCTGTATAAACTGTCTTGGGATAACTTCCGAATTCTGACCTTTGCTGGAACGTTTTAGTTTCTTTACCGAAAGGAATGTAACCAGCAAGGTCAATAAACATATCCTGTGCCACATTGTATTCGACAGAAAGATTGTTGAAGAATGAATCATCATTAAAGTTAAAAAGAAATTGACCTGTTAATTTCCATAACGAACTTATTTCGTAAGTCAGTCCAGGCGCAATGTAGTGAACTCCGTACAGATAAGTTCCGCCTTCAGTGTAGGCCGTTTTGTTCTGTGAGAAAATATACTTGTTGGGGTCTGTGTTACCGGCGCCATTATAGTGGTATTCAATGTAACTATAAATTGATTCAGTTAATTTATAATCCAAACCGATCGTTGCGCGGTAGTAATTATCAAGATTATTTGATTCACTCTTTTTAAAATACTTTGGAATGACGTAAGCACTTTCAAACCACGCGCTGGCCTTGCCAATACTTCTGGCGAAATCCAGGCCGAACATAAGATTGTTTTGAAAATCCATCGCCATGATGGAAGTGTCTGTCGCAAAAACATTTGTTTTGAGGCGGGCAAAAACTGCGCTTTCAGAAAAATCAAGTTTATGTCCAAAGACATAACCGACATCGAGTAGACTCAACGTTCCGAGTGAATAATTCATGCGGACTGTATCGACACCAACACGCTCTTCTTTATCTAAAGTCGCATACGTGATGGGAGTCAGTACGTCAGTAGGATTAATTATTTTTGACGAACCAAAAGCGATGGGAGCACGTCCTACATTGAGATTAAAAGCTCCCTGCGAATAATTGACATAAAAGCGGTCAAGGTTCTGGTTTACTGATAAACTCCGGGATTTTGTTTTATCAGAATTGGTAATCTCGCGGTCGAGATCCAGAACTCGATAATTTTTCTTAGGTGTTTGTTGTGTAGTAAGAAAAGGAGTATTTTTCTCCCAATCAAGAGAAAGAGCATAAGCACCGTAAAATGTATAATGTTCACTTGCCACATAAGTAACCTTCGGCCTGAAGATACTTGAAAGTGTAGAATCATATGAACTTTCATTCGGATTTTTTGTTTCAGAAAAATATGTTTTGAAACTTCCGCTTATTGCGTAAGAATTTTCTGACAATGCCAGAAAACTAACCAGAACAAAAAAAGTATAAGTTGAAAATCTAGTTATCACTTTCGATCTTTCCGTCTTTTAAAATAATCAGTCTTTTTGAATGATCCATGATTCTTTTATCGTGAGTTGAAAACAGGAATGTAATTCCTTTTGATTCGTTTAAAGTCAGCATCATATTGATTAAGTTGTCTGCTGTTTTTGAATCCAGGTTAGCAGTTGGCTCATCAGCAAGAATGATATCCGGACGTGATACAACAGCACGGGCAATGGCCACTCGCTGTTGTTGTCCACCTGACAGTTGTGAAGGTCTTCTGTTTCCCATAGAAGCTAGACCTACATCATTTAAGATGTCGTTCACTCTATCCTGTCTTTCAGATTCTGCAATTCCCTGAATCAGCATGATGTATTCAATATTTTCTTTCACCGTTAAAACGGGAATCAGGTTGTACGATTGAAAAATAAATCCGATGTGATCACGTCTAAAATCAGAAAGCTGGTTTCCGCTCATATCGCTGATTGGTTTTTGATTGATAAAAACTTTTCCGCTGCTGGGTTTATCAAGACCGCTCAAGAGATTAAGTAATGTTGATTTACCAGAACCTGAAGGACCTGCAATGGCCGTGAACTCACCTTTTTTAATGGCGATGTTCATTTCATGCAAAGCTGTCACTTCCACTTCACCGGACATATAAGTCTTCATAACATTTTCTGTTCTTAGAATATCCTGTCCATTTTGCATCATAACTTTTCTCCGTTCATAACTATTTTTTCCTTAAAGCTTCTGCGGGAATAATTTTTGCTGCATACAAGGCGGGATAAATTCCAATCAGTGTCGCAAAAACAATCAGGGCAGGTGGATAAAGGATAAACTGGATCAATCGAAAGTGAGGGTAAATTTTATCTTTAAAAACCAGGTGGGCGTATTCGATCCCGCGGTAATCGATTCCATATTTAGAGAAAAATCCGATCAGGATCAGCCCCATAATTATTCCGGCCACTGAACTTACCAGTGCCAGCATGAAAGCTTCATAGATGATCATTCGTGCTACGACACTCGGTCTGGTTCCTACGGCCCGCAAAACTCCGAACTCGAACATTCTTTCATAGAGTGACATGAATAATGTATTCATGATTCCGAAAGCAATGATACCGAATAAAATAAAAGCTAAAATTCCCAGCGAGAATTGAGTGAATTGCAGGATGCTCGCCAGGTCTTTAAACATCTTGTTCCAGCCATAAACGATATTTCCATTTTGTGAGTACTTGGTACCAATTGCAAATTTTTTCTGAGCAGGGATATTCAGGTCTTTAAAGTTGAGTGCGATTTCATGAATACCAGTTCCAAGATTTAGAATCGACTGGGCTTCATTTAATTTAATGAAGCCCACATTTTCATCCATCTCTCTCACGCCGAAAGCGAAAATACCGCCGACACGAAACATTTCCTGCGAAAGATCACCGATATGAGCGCGAGCTACTGTTACAACAACCCTGTCACCAACTCCGATATTTAAATTATCTGCCAGTTTTTTGCCGACAATAATTTTTCTTTCTTCATCTGGTGCTAAGTATGTACCGGCAACCATGAGTTCAGAAATCTTTGATACGGACTTTTCTTTTTCAGGATCGATTCCATAAACGATAATGTTATTGGCATCAGAGGTTGATGTCAGCATTCCGTAACTTAAAACTCTGGGAGTAAAACTCTGTAACTCACTTTCATCCGCCAGTTTTTTTAAAAGCAGATTGTCTTCATTGCCTGCAATGATTTTTTCGACTTCAAGATTTTTAGCGAAACTTTCCTGATGGATCTGGGCGTTTCCTGAAAAATCCTGAGTCGCAGAGCGGACCATTGTTTCACCAAGACTTACGATAAGTGCATCAGCAAACATCATGGCCGCAAGACCCACACCAATGGCGATAACAGAAAGAATCGTGCGTCTTTTATTTCTAAAAATATTTCTGAATGCCAGTCTAAGAATTAACCACATATTAATTCATCCTCATGGCTTCCACCGGATTAATTTTCATCGCCCTGAAGGCCGGAAAAATACTCACGATGATTGCCGTAAAGAAAGTCACAATTGCGGGACCGATAAAAGCGCCGGCATAGATAAGTCCGTACATCGTCGTGATAGTAAATCCACCGATGTCAATTGGATTCGGGTAATCGATCCCATGAATAGAAACCCAGTAATTTAAAATAAAACTTAAAATAAAACCGATAATAATTGAAATAATCGCAAGCCCTGCCGTTTCCAGTAGAATCATCCAGAACAATGTCAGCGGCCTTGTACCAAGGGCCCGAAGCACTCCGTACTCCATCGTACGTTCAAGAATAGTCATGAGCACTGTATTCAGTACACCTATCGCAACGATAATTACGATGACGATTAAACAGATACGCATTCCTTTTTTCTCAAAGACCATCGTGTTGTAAAATTGTTTTTCCACTTTGGGCCAGGGAAGAACTTCGAGATTATCCTGTCCGGATTTTTTTAAATTATCAGTGAGTGATACTGCAGCGGCTTCTGCGTTTCTATAGTCATCAACGATGATCGCAATTTCATGAAAGTTGCTGTCCATTGATAAAAAAAGCTGTGCTGCTTTAAGATCCATATAACAGTAGTTACGGTCTTTAGAATAGACATCCCCTTTAAGGATTCCACTTACGGTAAAAAGATCATTGGAGATTGAGCCGTCAGCTCCCTGACCAACTAAAACGACTTCACTTCCGACTTTAAGCTTAAGTGTTTCGGCAAGTCCTGCTCCGACAATAACTTTTTTCTGAACATCAGAAGAATTTTTTAAATACTCTCCGTCTTTGAGTTTCATTTTAATGGAAGTCGTACGTGCTTCTGCTTCCGGATCAATCCCGATGATTTTTGCCATCGATGTTTTTTTATCAAGTGAAGCAAGTGCGCCCGAGTAAATACGTGGCGCCCACGATTTTACGCCGGGGAGTTTTTCGATTTCTTTACTTAGTGCCTGGTAATCGTCAAGATTTTTATAGAGAGAAGGTTTATCGAGATAACCGTTTCTGTGAACCTGCAGGTGCCCGGTATAAGACTTGGTGAATTTTTCTATAACTGTGCCGTACGTACCTTCAGAGATAGACAGGGCCAGAGAAAAAAGAACATAACCTCCGACCATGGTTAAAATGGTGAAGGTTGACCTTCGTCTCTGTCTGAAAATATTCCTGAAAGCAATTTTTAAAATCAACATAGATAAATTTAAATTCTTTTTTGAAGATTAATTTGTGAGAACACAGATTCTTCGACACTGTCGAATTTTAGTTCTTTGTATTCGATAGTCGTCTTATGGCCTGCTTTATTGAATGGAGTCAGCTCCATCACTGCAGGAATATTTCTGTTGCCGAATTTTTTGATATCTTTAAAAACGATCTCTCTGATTTTTGTTCCTTTGTCGTCATAGTATTCCTGGCGAACAGGAATGGATGTCGACTTGTTAACGATCAGAATGATTTTGTCCCAGACTGTAGCGGTCTGTGCTTTAGGTTTTAGTTCAATGTAAAAATTATCTTTCTCACTGCCTGCGGTAAGTTTTGACTCGTAGTCTTTCAGGAATGTACTTTCTTTTACAAGGTCATCATTCGTAAAATCAGACCCCATCCATGATCCCATCATCATAGAAGGTGGAACCTTCATGGTTTTGTCGATCTTTGGAAAGAAGTTCCACATGTCGTTTTGAATTCTTAAAGTCGCCACACCTTTATCTTTTTGCGGAGATAAGATTCTGATGAAAGTTTTATCAAGTCCTGAAGCCCAGACGTTGATATCCAGTGTGCGTTTCCAGTCAGGAGTTTCAATTTTCATTTCCAGAGTACCGAAGCTGTGTTCAGAACGATAAAGTCTGTCGACGTTATCGAGAATTTTTTTTATGTCCGGTTTACTCTCACTGGCCGAAGCCGATAAACTCAGAGAAATCAGCATCATCATCAAGAACATATTTTTCATAACTTTCAATTGCATTTAATTTTCCTTTTTCCTTTAGAAGGTCATGGTACAAAGTCAGAACCTTCGAAGACATTAATTCAGATCCCCACTCATTAGCTTCCTGAAGAGCTTCTGCGGATTTTTCAGCATACACTTTTGAGTCGTTCAATAGTAGATCCACCATTGCGATAAATAAATCTAAATTATCATCAACCATGAATCCACCACGACCTGATGCCATTAACGCTCTTGTACCCATTTCGCCGATAGCTACGACAGGTGTTCCACAGGCCATTGACTCGAGGATTACTAAACCCTGACTCTCAACTTTAGAGGCAAACGTAAACACATAGGCCAGGGAATAAAAATCTTTAAGGCGCTCACGTGGTACGAATCCGGTAAAGATAACTTTATCAGCAACTCCCAATAAGCGCGCATGTTCTTCTAGTTCACTACGGCTTGGTCCGTCACCGACAATCACAAATGTCACATTGTCATTGGTCTGTTGAATCGAATGAAAAACATCGATTAAAAATTTAATATTTTTTTCCTTACCGAGTCTGCCAACATACATCAAGGTTTTCTGATCTTTAACTTTTTCAGCTAGTTCATCAAACTGAATATTAGCTTCAAGATTTGTTTCAACCGGACCGTTCTTTGCAAATTTACTAAGTGATAGCCCCGTTGGAATGATTTCAATCGGCCTGCTTACAGAATAAGAAATGAGTCTTGAGGCCATAAGTTTTGTCGGAGCAATAACAAGATCTACCTTGTTAAAAATCCCTCTCAGGAATGAACGGCACCAAAGCTTCGCAAGTTTTTTAGGGATAAACCTCACATACTCATTAATTAGTTCTTCCCAGTTTGTGTGGGCCGTAAGAACAACAGGAATGTTATTTTTTTTAGCGTACTTGATGACAACTTTCGCCAGAGAGAATTCAGTGTGAACATGGATAACGTCAGGAGAAATACTTTTAAGTCTTTCGTGAATCTTGTTTTTTTCAGACCTTCGTACCATCCGGTTTTCTTTATTAAAAAAAATCGAGCGAGATTTGAAGCGAAAAATATTTTCAGAATTATTATCTTTATCCCATTTTTCTGCTTCGGGATATTCAGGAACAAGCAATGAAACTTTGTGACCAAGCTCTGCAAAGTTTTCTTTAAAAGAATCCATTGAAACAGGAACACCACTAACCGAAGGCCAATACTGGTCTGATACATAAACGATATTCACGATATCTCCTTAGTCATTGTTCACTTCATGTAAACGGGACTTATGCATTTAGAACATCAATCCTAGTATCCCTTGCTGTAGAAAGAAAATGTTTTTTTATTAAAATTTAGCAATGATTTCGAGGAGATGGTGTCACAATGATGCCGACTAGTTTTATTCTAATACCTTAGGAAATGACATATCTTACATCTTAACAAAAAGAAAATATTTCACTCAATTTTTTTTTATTAACGTTCAATGAATTAAGGAAACATTATGGAAAAACTGAGGTTTGTTTACAATTATTTTACAATGACTCAACTAACCCAATCTAATTTTTTAAAATAGTAAATAGCAATACAAGTAAGTATTACACTAGGTGCAAAACTTGCGACTGTTGCACTTAATAATTCTTTTTGTGCAAGACTCAGACTTAAAAAATATATTCCGTAATACCCCAGAAGAATTAAAATCGCACGAATGGTATTATTTCCACCACCACCTCTGGCGTTTTTAATTCCCAGAGAAAATCCCAGAAGAACAAATAAAATGATCTGCGGGAAAGTTATAAATCTTGCATAAAACTCTATCTGTGATTTTATAATCAAATGTCGGTCATTTTTTCTTTCGTTAACTTCATCCGGATTTGCAGGCGGAACTCTATTCTTAAAAATGTAATCATTTTTACGTTTTTCAATTGCTTTTTTCAGCTCACGGTTAGTTTTCATGCTGTCTTTATCCAGCATTTCCGAAGCAAAATCGGCACTGAAAATTGGAAAATCGTATTCATTGAAAAGAACTTTTTCTATTTGTTCTCCTGATGGATTCAGCTTCACAATATTGCCATCTGTAAGATGCATTCTTAAGCTGGGAGCATGCCATTCATCAGCATAGATTTTTATTAAGGATCCATGTCCTGAGAAAATAATTCTCTGCTCACTGGATTTTTTATCCCTGACATGTATGAACACATTTCTAAAATTATTTCCTTCATTCGAAACTTCTTCGGCAAATAAAGTGGCATTGGGAATATCAGTAAAAAACTGGCCTGACTGAATACTTGTCAGCATACCTCTCGACGTTAATTTTAAAATGGTATTCTTGAAATTTGAATTTGCTTTGGGAATATAATTACTGTCCAGAGATACAATGGTCATGGCAATAAGAATACTCACTAGAAAAAAAGGCAAATAAATCTTAAACTTTGTTATACCAAAAGATCTCATGGCGATAATTTCTGAATCGTCACTCAATTTGTTGAGTGTATAGAGAGTCGCAAAAAAAGCTGAAAGGGGTGCGGCCAGCGAAAAGAAAGTAACGCTGAGATTAAGAACCATTCCCAAAACAATTGAAATCTCCACCCCTTTTGTGACGATAAGGTCGATAATTCTGAGCATATAAAAGGTATTCAAAAAGGCGATAAAAAACACAAAACCAATTACAAAAGGTGGAATAAAAGTAGATGCTAAATAGCGTGTGGTCACTCTGATCATAGATGGGGAAATTCTAACGTGGAATTCAGGCCATTTGCACGAGAAATGACTATATCAACATTACTTATACGTAATTTCTTCTATGCGTTATGCAATTGGCAACCTGACTTTAAAATCTGAGCCTATCCCTTCAGTACTCTCAACCGTGACCTGCCCTTCATTAGATTCTATAAAAATTTTAACCAGACTGAGGCCTAAACCAAAACCTTTTTCATGGCGGCTTTTATCTCCACGATACAGCCTTTCCCAAATGCGGGGAATGTCATCCTTAGGAATCCCCTGACCTTTGTCAATTATACTAAACACGGCCTGCTGGTCTTCAATTGAGCACTTAATCGTAACTTCAGAGTCTGGCCGTGAATACTTAATGGCATTATCCAAGAGGTTGGCGAGCGCTTGCCTGATCATCAGGCGGTCTGCAAAAACAATTGCATTACAATTGCATTCTTTTACAATTGTAATATTTTTATCTTCGGCCACAAAAAGATAAAGCTCTACTATTTCTTCCACCACTTCACTGGCCTGAAATTTTTCTTTGTTCAAAATAAATGTCTTTGTATTCAGTCCTGACATAGTCATGATTGTCTGGATCATTTTTATAATACTATCCAGGTTTTCAATTCCTTCTTCAGCAGCAAGTTTTAATTTTTCGGGTGAACCACTTTTAAGTGCAAGTTCTGAAGCAAGCCTTGCCCGGGCCAGAGGAGTTCTAATATCATGAGAGACATTATCTAAAGTATCTTTCATGGCCTCGATTAGATTTTCAACCTGACTAAGCATATTGTTAAAAGTAAGTGTTAATTCAAAGAGTTCATCATGGTACTTGGGAAGCTTCGCTCTCAACGAAAGATCTCCACCTTTAATACCTTTAATGAGTTCCGATAAATTATTTATAGGACTAAGGAATTTTTTTGCGATGAAGACTGATAATACAATTGATGAAAGAAGAAGCGGAATGAAAATTGTCAAAAAGATCATTTTAAATTTTTCTAACAAGTCATCACGTTCATCGGTGCTGGCACCGATATTTAATCTTAAACCATTACCTAATAAAACGGTTTTAACTTCAATAGCATCAGTATCATGGTCTGAAGATTCAAGGAAAAACATCTTTCCATTCTCCAGTTCTTTCGAAATTTTCAGCTGGCTTTTAATATCCTTAAATTCCTGGTCCATTTCTTCGGACATATGAAAAAATAATTCATTACCCTCTTTATCTTCAAGCTGAAGCATATACCTGGCGGCACCCACGTGCATTTTAGGATCAGAAAAAATTCTTTTGATACCTGCCACGCCTTCTTTTTCTACAATCTCCTGATACTGGCTGATACGGGCATCAATCAGATCGTGGTCTCTCGTTTTTAGAAAGTCCGCAGTCCATGCATAAAAAATTCCGAATGTGATTAGATAACAAGGGATAAAAAAACACAGGTATGTGATGGCGAGCCTGTAGCTGATCTGACTGAAAGTGGATTTAACCTTTTTTAAGAACATAACCGACACCACGAATAGTATGAATAGTTTTAACTTCAAAATCTTTATCGATTTTATTTCTCAATCGACAAACTAAAACATCCACGACATTGGTTTGCGGGTCAAAATTATATCCCCAGGCCTTTTCCAGAATTTGTGATTTAGTCACGACTACTTCCGGCTGGCTCATTAAAAAATGCAACAAGGTAAACTCTCGAGGGTGAAGCTCAATCTTCATATCTCCTCTTTTAGTATCTCTAGTATCTAAATTGATTTGAATATCTTCAAAACTCAAATTGGCCGTTCTTGTGTGACGCTGATTTCTTCGGATTAACACTTCAACACGTGCAAGTAATTCTGTGAATGAGAATGGTTTTACCAGATAGTCATCTCCACCATCTCTAAGGCCTTTCACTCTGTCAGCGACTGATTCTTTAGCACTTAAAATTAAAACGGGTGGGGGATTATTTTTTGTTTGCAGATGAGCAAGAATACTTGAACCATCAACTTTAGGAAGCATCATGTCCAGTATAATGAGGTCATAACTGGAATTGATATTATCAATTTTATTCATCCCGATTTCACCGTCGGCAGCATGATCTATCTCGAAGCCTTCCATCGTAAGCCCATTGGCCACGAAACTTGATAGTTTTTGATCGTCTTCGATAAATAATATATTCATAGTGTCCCCTGGGCAGATTGTAGCCTTCTCGCAGGACTAATTCAATTATCCTGTATTACAAGTCTGTAATTTGCGGTTCTTATGTTTCTGGTGGATTACACCTTTGCAATGACAGGTAATCTATATTTTCATTTGAAAAAATATTTTTTAAGTTAATAAAGTCTCAATCTCAAGGAGAGAACATGAAAACCTGTTTAATGTATTTTATGGTCCTGATACTTATGACAACCTTATCTGTCCAGGCGGATGCCAATACAACAAATGACCATTTTAAAAAAGTAGTATGGATTGTTTTTGAAAATACAAACTTCGCCAAGGCCCTGGCGCAACCAGATTTTAATAAACTTACTAAAAATGGTGTTCTCTTCACTAACCTTACTGCTGAAGCACATCCTTCTCAGGGAAATTATATTGCAATGATAGCTGGTTCAAAACTTGGAGTAACCAACGATAACGTTATCGACCTGAAAGAAACTCACATTGGAGATTTACTGGAAAAAGCAAATCTTAGATGGAAAGTTTACGCTGAAGATTTTCCGGGAAAATGTTTTGTTGGAAAAAACTCAGGACAATACGCAAGAAAACATGTTCCTTTTATGAGCTTTCTCAATGTCACACAAAACAGTTCACGATGCATGAATGTAGAAGATGCAACTGGATTTTCAAGCGATTTAAAAAAAGGCACACTTCCTGAATTTTCAATGTACATCCCAAACCTTAAAGATGACGGCCATGACACCGGAGTAGATTTCGCTGGTAAATGGCTTACTACAACTTTTGGATCAATTTTGTCTGCACCGGAAAAGCTGGGAGACACGCTATTTGTTATAACATTTGATGAAAGTGGACCTTTATCAACTAACAATCAAATTTATACTGTCTTATTAGGTTCTAGAATTAAAGCAGGAATACAAAACTCTCAGGCAATTCAGCATCCGGCCTTGTTGAAAATGATTGAAGATGAATTTGGTATTGGAAATCTTGGAAGAGATGATTCTAAAGCACCTGTCATTGATGGAATCTGGAAATAGTCCGTCTTTAAGAAGCTGGAGTAAGTGCAAATTACTCCAGCTTTTTAAAATTAAGAAATTAATTAGTTGCTTATACTCTGTAGCTGATTAAAAGAATAATTGTCTTGAAGGTAGTCTTCAGCAATTGCATCCCCTAATTTTTTTCCAGCAACGATATCACTTGGGTGATGAACTCCGCCGATAATTCTGTTCATTGCCACTTCATCTGCACGTTTCATGAAAAGAATTGCTCTCTCTGGAAAAACGACAGAAAGAATTCTTCCATAAACTCTGGCAAGTGCTGTATGCCCGCTCGGATAAGACTTGCTGCTTTCAAGATCAATACATGGTTTTACTTCAGGGTGAGTAATGTATGGTCTGATACGGTCAAATTTAGTTTTGTAATAAAGAATTTTAGCACCAGTTTTAACTGTTACCCATCTTAGCTGACTCTTAACT
Source organism: Bacteriovorax sp. (assembly GCA_014378525.1). Taxonomy (GTDB): domain Bacteria; phylum Bdellovibrionota; class Bacteriovoracia; order Bacteriovoracales; family Bacteriovoracaceae; genus Bacteriovorax. Next base: position 22,530 of record JACMNL010000074.1, on the reverse strand, counting down.
TTACTTAGTTCGGCCGCTGATAAAAGACCGTGATTGCCACCAAAAAAAGTTTCAAGACTTCCGTTGTTTGCTTCTGCCTGCGCAACTGCACATTGTTCTGGAGTTCTGGTTTGTTGATAATAAAGTAGAGTTTCGATATCTTGTTTTTCTTCCGTCGATCCAACGGCAGGAAATGGTCCAAGTACATCGTCAGAAGCGAAAGCTCCTTGAGAAAAATTTAAACAAAGCAGTAGTCCAAGAATGGTCAATTTCATGCGAGTCTCCTCCAATAGTTAGAACTTATATACTTAGCATATTACAGAATGTTTATTTAATTTTAGAAGTAATATGACAAGATTGTAATACAACTCCTGTAATTATTTCTTCAACGGAATGCGTGTCCCGTTAAGTATGTCCATTTCCGGTTTATAGACCGTCGACTGAACATCAAAAATACCCAGTATCGTATGGAAAACATTATCGTGAGAAAATGGCTCATTGATTTTTTTCTTCAACAGAACATAGTTGGTTTCTTTTCCCATTCCACCACCAAACCACATAATAAGGGCAATATCTTTCTGCTCTTTAGGGGCCATCATGTAAGGAAGCCCGTGAAGATATATTCCATTTTCCCCCAGGGACTCTCCGTGGTCACTCACATAAAGCATAGTAGTGCTGAACTTATTATTATTGGCCTTTAATAATTCAATGACCTTTGCCAGAAAATAATCAGTATATAAAATTGCATTATCATAAGCATTACTGATTTCTTCGTTAGAGCATTTTTCCAGTTCACTGGTCTGACAAACTGGTTTAAAAACTTCAAATTTTTTCGGATAACGCTTGTAATAGGCCGGCCCGTGATTCCCCATCTGGTGAAGAACGATCAGAATATCTTTGTCTTTAACTTTATCAATATGATCCTGCAACCCTACCAGCATTCCTTCATCACGACACTCCGGATCACAGATCGTATTTGTGGCCGGGCCCTTGAAATCTTCATATTTTGCCCTGATCGCTACGCCTTTTGAATCGGAGTTATTATCTCTCCATAATACATCTACACTTTTGGTGTGAGATAAAACATCCAGCAGGTTTTCAGTCGAAGCCGCATTGTCTGCACTAAATTTATTACGGCCGAAATTTGAGAACATACATGGAACTGAAATGGCCGTTGAAGTACCGCATGAAGTGACATTGGTAAAACTTATAACATTTTCTTTTTTCAGTAATGGGTTTGTTTCATGTGGGTTTCCATTAAGTGAGAATTTATCCCTGCGGGCAGTCTCGCCTACTACCATGATAATTAAATCACGCCCGGTATCTCCAGATTGAATAGTGGAATTCCTTCCGAGGGCCTCAAGTGTTTTATTAGGGTTTTTAAAAAAACTGCCACCAAACTTCCCCATAGAATAAATCCAGTATGTCGGATTGGTATAATAACGGAGAGGTTTTTGTTCACGTAAAAATGAAGCGTAGAATTTACTGAAAGAAATAACCATGGCAAAAATAACTACGATTGATATTCCTATCGTTTTTAGTTTAATAACCAGCTCTGCCTTGAACAGGGATTCTTCAACTTTAATTTTATAAATCACCAGCATTGGAAGCAGAAACATAAAGATAAAATAGATCAAAAGTTTCCACGTTATCAAATCAAGGGATTCTTTTGCGTCTGTCTTGATAATATTCAGGAACATCGTATCGTCGATGACAACCCCATAACTATCCATCACGTAGGCACCAAGCATTGCCAGGAAAAAGACGACGAGAAAAAATCTTTTATAGAAAACTTTTAGTCGCACCATTCTTAAAACTGCATTCATTATAAAAAGCAGTAAATTAAGAATTAAGTTTATGGCGCAAAAAATAATAATGGTCAGTGAAGTTAAAAATAGAAAATTATGAGCATTAACCGGATAAACAGCTGTGGTCTTACTAAAAAAAGTAAAGTTATAAAAAAGCGTAAAGAATAACGAAATTAGCAGAGTAAGCTTTGTTTGTGATAATTTAATTTTCATAGTTTTGATTATAGTAAGAATACGCCAATGATGTAACCCATGATGAGAAAATACTTATTAAGATTGTAGTAAGATCGTGTGATAAAAAATGGGCCCCTCGCATTTGTTGAGTAATCCCGAAAGTTATCCCGATCACGAGGCCTGGAATCAAAGTCTTTAAATTTCTATTTCCATAAATAAATGTGTAACCAAAATAGACCGATAAAAATCCATATCCACCTGAAGAATGCCCGGCCGGAAAACATTTGCCATTGGGAAGATTGCTGGAAAACATCTGCCAAAGTGCCGAAGGAGCTCTATCTCCACCAAAGGCCACGACATCCCAAGGGCATGGAAGCGTAGACCATCTTTTTAGAAAAAAAACGCAAACAATTGTAAGAACCGTCGCCGCAGTTATGAAGCCACAATAGTCCCGACGTTTTTCATCTGTTTTAGATTTCCACAAATAAATCCAGTATCCACAGACAGCGACAAGAATAGTCGTGCTAAAAATAACTCCATCTTTGTGGAGGATTTTTTCAAGTATATAGTTATTGCGATAAATCCAAGAGCTTCCTTGTACATAAAAATGACTGGCAAGCCATTCATCGAGAAATGTCTGGTGAAATACAAAGACCAGGACGATTAAAAATATCGATGGAATGATAAAATCAAGTTTTTGAGATTTTGTGTAATGATACATGGTAAAAATTGTACCTAATTATCAGCAAAAAGAACGCTAAAAAAGAACATTACAAATTTTCAATTTTCGCTGCTAATTCGAAATCTTTTTCGCTAAGGCCACCCTCATCATGAGTCGTGATTTTAACAATACATTTATTGAATGAGACTTCCAGGTCGGGATGGTGATTCATCTTATTAGCAATCCAGGCAATCGCATTTACGAAACTGATATTTTTGGTATAACTTTTAAAGTTAAAAGTTTTAACAAGGGACTTTGTTTCACTCTGGTAAGTCCATTCGGGAAGTGATTTTAGTTTTTCGTTTATTTCTTGGATGTTCATTTTTTTAACCAAAAAAAAGGCCTCATTCGAGGCCTCAATTTTATACTATTAGTATTTTGATACTCTAGTAGATTTCATTGCTGTTTTCTTTCTACGTTTGTCTGCTGCTTCGGTTTTTTCCTTATGCTTTACAGAAGGTTTTTTGTACTCTTGGCGTTTTCTGTACTCGCGTACAACACCAAATGATTCACACATTCTCTTGAATTTCTTCAGAGAACGCTCCACACCAGATCTTTCGTCGATCATAACAGTAATTGCTGAATTGGGATCTTGAGCCATTTTAAGTCACCTCCTCTTTCTTGGCATTAGGAACTACAAATTGTAGTGGTTATAAAAGTTTTAACAATGTAAGATAACGAACGTCTTCCAGTCAACGACTTTCTCGGGTACGTTATGGTAAAAAAACAAACTTCATTATTTGACACAGACCTCTCAGAGGGAGAAAACGAGGCCCATTCGCCTCTAGCAAACCGCATTCGCCCGGAAGAGTTCTCTGAGTTTATCGGCCATTCAGAAATTTTTCAAAAGTACCCCTATTTAAGGGAACAAAATTTCCCTTCACTGATTCTGTTTGGCCCGTCAGGTACAGGGAAAACGACCCTTGCCCGCCTTCTGGCCAAACTTTCGAAGAAGGAATTCCATACATTTAATGCCGTTTTGGGTGGAGTGGCTGACCTGAAGAAAATTATTTCTGAGGCAGAAGACTACAAAAACCTTACGGGAAAATATTCAATCATCTTTATTGATGAGATCCACAGGTTCAATAAGGCCCAACAGGACGCCCTTCTTCCTTATATAGAAGTCGGGGCCTTCACCCTGATCGGTGCGACGACAGAAAACCCGCGTGTCTCGGTTAATAAAGCACTTCTTTCCCGAATGCACATTATTGAATTAAAAATTTTATCGGCCGAAAGTATCGAGACCATTTTAAATAATGCTCTCAAAAAAACTTCAACAGAATTTAATCCGGAGTTTGTAAAAACAATTTCGAGTTATGCCGGTGGTGATGCGAGAGTTGCACTCAACTCATTAGAAGCAGCACTCACACTTCACAATCCAACCAATGAATCTGTTAAAACTCTTATCATAGAAAATGCGCGCGCTTTCGATCGCGGTGGCAACAGACATTACGATGTTATTTCTGCCTTCATTAAATCCATGCGTGGAAGTGATCCGCAGGCAGCAGTGCTCTGGCTTGCTGTCATGATTGATGGTGGAGAAGATCCGGTTTTTATAGCAAGGAGAATGGTGATCTTTGCGAGTGAAGATGTTGGCAATGCTGATCCGACAGCACTTGGTCTTGCGATGAATTGTCTGCAGGCCGTTTCTCAAATCGGAATGCCTGAAGCGCGAATCATTCTCGCTCAAGGTGTAACATATCTCGCTTCAACTTTTAAAAGTAATGCTGCTTACAAAGCTATCAATGAAGCACTCGCGTATGTGCAGGAAAATGAAACCATCGATACACCTGATCACTTAAAAAATTATCCACCACCAGGGTCAAAACCCTATTTATACCCGCACGATTATCCTCATCATCATGTCCGTCAGGATTATACCCGCAATGAAATTCCTGAATTCTACAGACCGACTGTTGAAGGAAGAGAAGTGGGAATTAAGCAAAGACTTGATGCTCTTAAAAATAAATAAAGTGTACCTCATCGTGCAACATTTATTTATAAAATTCTCACATGACGCAATTTTTTCTTACACTAAAAGTTTTTTAACGGAATCCTAATCAAAATTATTAGTCATACTTATATTCTTTTTTTATGCTGGATTTAAATTCACCACACACATAAAGGAAAATTAAAATGAAGAAAAATTTTGCAATGTTGTTTTTGGTTCTAAGTCTCTTCTCAATTAACGTTCACGCCTTCGCACCAAATCCAAAAGACACGGGCCTCAAAGCTGATCTCTACGCACAAGTTGTTAAAGGGCACCACCCGGTTGGATACGACAAAGCAAAAACACTTTTATTCGGACAACTCTACTTAGAGCACGATGATAAAGGATACTTCATCACTGATCTTTACTGCGGAATCCATTACACAAAAGGTGTAGGCCCGGGAAATCTTCCGGACCAAAATCAGTTAAATACTGAGCACACATGGCCTCAATCAAAATTCGTAGGAAGTGCTCCGAAAGAAACTCAGAAATCAGACCTTCACCATTTATTTCCAACTGATTCAAAAGCAAACTCTACGAGAGGAAATTTTGCTTTTGCTGACGTAACGGAAAATATGAATTTAAAAAATTGTAATTCATCTAAGTCAGGGCCATCAGTAACTTCTGGTGGAAATACTTTTTTCGAACCACCTCTATCGCACAAAGGTAACGTTGCTCGCGCGTTATTTTATTTCTCAATTCGTTACAAAGTTTCTATCGACGCTGCTCAAGAAGAATTCCTAAGAAGATGGAATGATCTTGATCCAGTTGATGACGCAGAAAGATCACGCAACGATGCAATTGAAAAACTCCAGGGAAACAGAAATCCATTCATTGATCACCCGGAATACGTTGATCAAATTGCAGATTTCTAACACGGAATTCCAAGTAAGGAATTCACAAATTGTGTAAGTATTTTGTAGCTCTACCTAATACATTACATTGGCCACACCTAATTAAGTAATCTACATTCCCTTTGCTAAAACGACTTTTACAAAGGGAATGATTTTGAAAACAATCTTTACTGTTCTTCTCCTTGCTCTAGTATCAAATGCCCAGGCCGCAGGAGAATCAAATTATTATACGGATTCATTCGTACAAAAAATTTCTTCAGCATCTATTAAAGATGACGCTCTAAAAGCAGAAATCAATACACTTCTAAACTCTACTCACCAGAAAACTTCCGGCAGAGACACACTTGGTTGTGATACTTCTGCAAAAGACTGTTACCAGCAAATCGTTCTTGGTTATTCTGGAGCGAGAAAAGTTCTATTCGGTGTCATCGCTCTTCAAAACGACAACGGCCAGTACTCGATTAAAGACGTCTACTGCGAAAAAACTTTCACAGGTAACGACATTAAGCCTTTCACGATTCCAAACTCAAATAAACTAAACTGTGAGCACACATGGCCTCAGTCAAAGTTCACAGGCCAGTACCCAACTGAAATGCAAAAGTCTGACCTGAACCACTTGTTCGCAAGTGATTCACGTGCAAACTCAATCAGAGGGAACTACGACTTCGCAGACATCTCTTCTGACAGTGGTCAATTAGCGCAAACTGATTGTACAGCTTCTAAGTCAGGTGTTTCTGCTGCTGGCGGATCGGGAGATTTATTCGAGCCGCCTACAGAGCACAAAGGGAACGTTGCACGCGCACTATTTTACTTCTCTGTAAGATACAAAATAAAAATTCCAGCTGCTGAAGAAACTGTTTTAAGAAGATGGAATGATTTAGATCCTGTTGATGATGCGGAAAGAGCTAGAAATGAGCTTGTGTACAAATATCAGAACAACAGAAATCCATTTATCGACATTCCTCAGCTTGCTAACTATATTAATAAATTCTAATATTTTAAGGCTCCCTCGGGAGCCTTTTTAATTTTAGGATTACGTATGAAAAATGTAGTGGCCCTTCTCTATCCTGGATGTATTTTTTTCGAGATTGCACTGGCCACAGAGCTACTTGCAAAAAAATATCAAGTCATCTTTGCAACACCTGACGGTTCAGACCACCAGGCGAGCAACGGAATGGTAATTAAACCTCATTCATCATTTAAAAATTTATCACTGGAAAATTGCCATGCGGTTTTAGTTCCCGGTGGTGATTTTGATTCAATAAAAGATTGTGGCGACTCTGATCGTTTGCTTCAGGCAGCGAACGATAAAAAATTATGGATTGCCGCAATCTGTGCCGGGCCTTTTTTATTGGGAAAGGCCGGCGTTATAAAAAACAGAACAATTGCCCACGGACTTGGTAATGAACAAAAAGATCATCTTTCTTCTTACTTTAAAGATGTCACATTTGTTGAAGAGAAATTTTTCGTTGATCACAACATCATCACTGCTCGTCCAGAAGCTCATATTGAGTTCGCAGTTGAATTAGCGGCACGACTTGAAGCGATCGATCCGATTCGTGCAACAGGTATTAAAGAATACTACCGCGGCCAGTACGGACAAAAAATTCGTCCACTGGCATTGGGTCTTTTTGAAAATGCCAAAGGTCAGTTTTTATATCACCAGGGTTACGACAGAATTAAAAAAGAATCTTACTATCGCCCATTGGGTGGCGGTATTGAATTCGCAGAACAAGGTTCTTACACACTAAAAAGAGAAATTCAGGAAGAGCTGAGTTTAGAAGTTGTCGTCGGTGAACTGTTAGGATCATTCGAAAATATTTTTACTTTCGAAGAACGTCACGGTCACGAAGTGATTATGGTTTTCAAAGCGAAGTTTGTAGATGAAACTGCTTATTCAAAACCAGATTTCAATATTTACGAAAGCGGGCACTCTATTGCTAAAGCTGTCTGGAGATCTCTGGATGAAATCAAGGCCGAAGGTGCCAACGTTTATCCGATGGGTCTTGTGGATTTGATAAAAAAACTATGACTAAAAAAATTCTCATTGATTTTGAAAAAATAAAAGATCCTTATTCGGGTCTCGGGCAGTTCTGTGCGCATTTAAAAATTTATTTTGATAAGAGTCCACTTCATCTTCAGTACTGGCGTCCCGGAAAATTCCAGAAGCTGGCGAAAAAAATTCCGTTTATTCTTCCGAAGTCTGATGTCTTTCATGCTGTTCATCAGGACTCGCCTTTTATGCCGTGGTCTTCGACGACAAAATATATCCTGACAATTCATGATTTAAACGCGCTCAATGAAAATTCTTCCTATGGAACCGGTGAGTTTTACAGAATGAATATGCAGAAGAAAATCGATCGTGCAGATAAGATTACTTTTATTTCAAAGTTTACCGGTGAAGAAGTGGCCCGCAACTTTAACGTTGATCAGTCGAAAACTCAGGTGATTTACAACGGAATTTCGTTGGGAAAAGCTGGCGAAAGACCAGCATTCGTACCAGATGGAAATTTTTTATTTTCAGTCGGTACTGTTCTTCCGAAAAAGAACTTTCATGTGTTGATTGATTTTTTAAAACTGGTTCCTGATTATAAAATTGTAATTGCTGGTACAACTTTTCATGCTTACGCTAAAGAGATGCAAAAAAGGATTATTGATGAAGGACTATCGGAAAGATTTTTTCTGATTGGGACAATCGATGAAGCTCACAAGGTCTGGTACTACAATCATGCCTCGGCATTTTTATTTCCATCTCTGCTTGAAGGATTTGGTCTTCCTGTTGCGGAAGCGATGAGTTTAGGGTTGCCGCTTTTTATTTCTGATAAAACATCATTGCCGGAAATCGGTGGTGAAGATGCTTTTTATTTTAAAAACTTTGAAGCAGAACATATGCGAGATGTGTTTGTTTCCGGTATGAAAAACTTCACACTGGAAAAGAAACAACGCTTGATTGAAAGATCGAAAATGTTTGATTGGAAAAAAGCTGCGGATGATTATCTAACGATCTATAAAAATATTTAATGATTTCAATTCTGAAATTCTAACGAAATAAAACATTTAAAAGCGCAAATAAAAAAAACCCTCGTGATAAGAGGGGTTTAATTAGGTTAATACAAATCCTCTAAAACGCTCTAGCCACCGCCAGATTTAGGGGTGGTAAAAGCCTATCATTTTGAAAAAAAATTCAAGATAATTTACCTTACACTTTTCCTATTCTACAGGTATGTAGACATCAATTTCCGAATCAGCTTCATTTAATTTAAATCTCTTATCATACCATTCAATATCAGGCGCATGTCTTAACTTCTTTCCAGATTTTGGAAGCCACGATCCGTAGATATAGTTCATCGTATGCTCAAAAGTATCTAATGGACCTTTGTGAGTAAAAATCGCGTACTCACCTGCAGGAATTGTAAAAGTCTTCATTCCTTCAGGAACATTATCAAACGTTGTCACTTCAGTCGCGGCCATATACATGCATTCATCTGGGCGTGATACTTCTGCAGGTAGAACTTCATAACAAACGCCAAGATTCACAGACGACTTTGCATTTTTGACTTCATGAAGTCTCGGCATAAAACTCTGCCATAAAGCAGGGATCACAACCATGTTATTTTTATCAGGTGATAAAACAGAAATAAATTTTCCGAGGCATCCGACAATTTTCATTTCAGGGATTGATTTGTAAACAGGCTCCATATTTATTCCTCCATATAGATGATCAAGATATTCAATAGTGATTCTTATTTTCTTCAGGTGCATGGGATTGATGCCGGCCTTTCTGCATTCACCGGGAGTCGCCTTAAACATGTTTTTGAATGCGCGGGTAAATGATTCCTGCGATTCAAATCCTGCATCCAGAGCAATGTCCAGAATACGTTTGTCTGTGCCGAGCTCACTCATGGCCTTCGTCAGTCTGCGTGTGCGGATGTATTCTTTTAATGAATCCCCTACCGCTGCACTAAAAACTGTCTGGAAATGCCATCTGGAGAATCCGGCCACTTTCGAAATCACATCGACGTGAAGGTCATCATTAAGATGATCCTCAATGTAGTCGACTGCTCTTTGAATCTGGTCTAAATGCTCCATAAATCCCTCTGAAGTAAAGCTATATGGGTTCACTAAATGTTATTTGATATTTTGTGCGTTTTTTTAAATTCTACGATAGTTTTTGTATTCACCTAAGCGAAAACCCGTCACGGCTTCAATACTATCGGTAAAAACCAGTCCCGGAACATTCCAGTCAAGTGTCAGCTGAAGCGCCATAAGGTCAATCGGATTTCTGTTTTTTTCAATCCAGTTCTTCATAACTTTTGGATGAGTCTTTTTAAATTTACGAAGACCCCAGTTTCTCTGGTATTGGAATTCCGGAACTCCTTCTTGCCTTCCATGATCCTGTCCATGATAGAAAGTATCGAAGACCTGAATTTTCTTTTTCATGACCTGTTGAGCGCGTGCCCAACCGTAATGAAAAATGCGGGCAGTAATTAATCGCGCTTTTATTTTTGCATCATCAGCAGCACGGAAGCCCTGAGCATCCAGCCACGACTTAATCCCTTTGTGATTTCTCACAAGGCGGACTTCTCTACGGTAAAGGTTGCGGGTGTATTTATACGTGTCGACGTTGCCGTAAAAATGCATGTAATTAAAAATCAACCCATCAATGGCCGGATTTATTTCCATCTCTTCTACGCCTTTTACAATGGCGGGTAGATCATCTTCATGAACACATTCGTCGCCCTGGATGTACATGCAGAAATCGCCTGTGCATTCTTTAAGCGCGATATTGGTTTGTTGTGAAAGGATCAAACCATTTTTAGTGATTGAAGGGTCCCACCAGCTGGTGACGAATTTATACTTATCACCTTTCAGATTTTCTTTAAGGTAAGCGTAAGTTCCGTCGTCTTTTTGAAGATCTTTATCGTCGAAGCCGACATTGATAATCACTTCATCGCAGATGGGTTCAATAGACAGTACGCTCTCGAGTATTGGATACCCGAGAGTCAGACCATTTTTTATGAATGTAAAACCTGAGATTTTTTTAGACATTGAAATAGATTATTCGCACTCAACATCAGCAGTTAAATGCATAACTCTGGCAGCGCGGTCGTTTTTAATTTCGAAAACTTTTGTTTCATCAGGTAAGAGCGCGATCTTTCCGTTGAATCTTTTGTAGTTTAAACCTTCGAACCATGAAAACTTATAGTGACATATTTGAACGTTTTCATTGTCGTTAGTGATTGTTAATTGAACGGCACCATCTACACGTTGAACGTCGTAAAGTGGAACATAAGCTGAAGCACTTGCAGAAATAGTTAAGAGTAATAGAGCTGCTAGAGTTTTCATTTTTACCTTCTATTGTTTATCAACACATTTAAATTTTACGTCAGTCGCTGCGGCCTCTGCTTTTTTAAACATTTTAGTCGGAGCGTCTGTATCGATTTCTTTATTCGTTGCCTTGAAAGAGTCATCGCTTAAGTAATCAGGAATTTTCCCCTGGTCCTTGCAGAATGACTTGATCTGTTTGTTGGCATCACTTTCAGTGTCCTTAATATCTTCACCGTGAACAGTGATGGTATGGATTCCATCCAACCCCTGACGTACGTCGGGGTGGGATGCACATGAAGATGCGAGAACTGCGAGAATAGTTAGAGCAAAAAATTTACTCATTAGAATAAACCTGCTGGATCCATAGTCTGTAGAGTGTTCACAACGTGACGTAGGAATTTAGATCCAACATCTCCATCAATTACTCTATGGTCGTATGTATGAGTCGCGTACATCATCTGACGGATAGCAATTGCATCGTCTTTTGTTACAACCGGACGTTTTGCAATTGTCCCAACACAGAAGATCCCCACTTGTGGCTGAAGGATAACCGGAGTTGCAATCAGAATTCCGAATGAACCATTGTTAGTGAAGGTATAAGTTCCACCAGACATATCTTCCATCGTAAGTTTTTTGTTTTTTGCTTTCGTCACAAGAACATCTAGTGCACGAGCTAATCCTCTAAGGTTTAGATTGTCTGCGCCTTTGATAACCGGAACAACAAGACCCTGTACAGGAACTGCTACAGCACATCCAAGGTTGATATCTTTTTTGTAAACGATGTTATCGCCGTCAACTGATGAGTTTACGATCGGGAATTCTTTTAGTGCCTGAACGATAGCGTATAAAATAAAGTGAGTGTAAGTAAGAGAGAACCCTTCTTCTTTCTCAAATTGTTTTTTGAATCCTTCTCTGAACTTCACAAGATTTGTCATATCGATTTCATCGATTGAGTTTACGTGTGGTGAAGTTAATTTTGAGGCTTGCATATTTTTAGCAATCGTTTTTCTGATGTTTGTCATCGGAACGATTTCAACTCTCTCGCCTTTAGCAAATGCTGGAGTGAAAGATGCTGGTGCTGATGGTGCAGATGCTTTAGATGCTGTTGAAGTTGTTGCTGCTGGTGCCGCTTGTCCTTTCGACTTTCTTCCGCCTGCAATGTAGGCTTCGAAGTCTGCTCTGTTTACTCTTCCAGCTGCGCCTGTTCCAGTAAGGTTAGCAAGTTCAGAAAGTGGAACGCCTGCTTCTTTGGCCATTGCTTTAACAAGTGGAGTGTAGAATCTGTCGCCTTCATCGTGTGATTGTGCTGGAGCTGCTGCTGCAACTGGTGTCGCAGTCTTAACTGTTGCTTGTTGAGTTTGAGCTGGCTGTGCTGCCGCTTTTGGAGAGGCAGTTGCACCTGCTTCACCAACAACTGCGATAACAGTCTGAACGTCTACAGTGTCGCCTTCTTTGAAACGTAATTCAAGAATAGTTCCTGCGTATGGAGAAGGAATTTCTGATTCAACTTTATCAGTCGAGATTTCTAATAATGTTTCATCAACATCGATTTTATCTCCAACTTTCTTTGTCCACTTGGTGATCGTTCCAGTTGTGATTGACTCTCCCATTTGTGGCATAACAATTTCATGTCTCTCACCTGAGCCAGTTGAAGTCGCTGCTGGTGCTGCTGCCGCAGGAGCAGGTGCCGCTGCAGATTTAGCTGCTGGTTTAGAACCACCGACTGCTGCCGGATCATCTTCAATTACTGCAATTAATTTTTGCACGTCAACTGTGTCACCTTCTTTAAAAAGAATTTCAACAATTGTCCCGCCGATTGGCGAAGGAATTTCTGATTCTACTTTATCTGTAGAAATTTCTAATAGCGTTTCATCCAGTTCAATTTTATCACCGACATTTTTGTGCCACTTCGTGATTGTTCCGGTTGTAATTGACTCTCCCATTTGGGGCATTACGATTTCGTGTCTCATGTACTTAGTCTCCTAGTAACTTTATCTAAATTAAAAATTTAATGATCTCTTGTTGGCCAATAGAACCGATTCACCTAACCACTCACCAAGAGTTGGATGCGGGTGAATTGTTGCAAAAATTTCTTCGTCAATTCCTTCCATTGTTTTGAAGAGAACGTACTCGTGAATAAGTTCTGTCGCTTGAACTCCAACAATGTGAGCGCCCAGCATCTCGCCGTGTTTTCCCATAAGTGTTTTAACAAATCCTTCTTTCTCGTTCGAAGCAACCGCTTTACCGTTAGCTGTGAATGGAAGTTTGCCGACTTTGTATTCGATTCCTTTTGCTTTCAATTCTCTTTCTGTGTAACCGACAGATGCAACCTGAGGCTGGCAGTAAGTACACCCTGCAATGTTCATTTTATCGATTGCGTGAGGATGTAATCCTGATAAATGCTCAGCTGCAGTTACTCCTTCGTGAGAAGCTGCGTGTGCAAGAAGAGGCGGCCCTGAAACGTCACCGATAGCGTAGATGTTCGGAACGTTTGTCTGGTACATTGGGTTTACTGAAATAAATCCGCGGTCAGTTTTGATACCGACTGCTTCAAGTCCGATGTTGTCGATGTTTCCTGTCATACCAACAGCGATCAATCCCATTTCAAATTTAAATTCTGTTTCTTTCCCTTCAACTTTCGCGAAGATTGAAACGTCTTTCCCGTTGTTGACTGCGCGAACGCCTTCAATTCCAAGATTCATTTTGATTCCGTATTTTCTGTAAGCTCTTTCTACTTCAAGAGATGAATCATCATCTTCAATTGGCAGTAAATGTTTTTGAAGTTCGAAAATATGAACGTCTACACCGAAAGCATTCCAGAAGTAAGCGAACTCAACTCCGATAGCTCCGGCCCCGATGATCCCGATTGATTTTGGAAGAGTTTCCATTTTAATCGCTTCCCATGCTCCGATCAGACGTTTTCCGTCGTGCTCTAGTCCAGGGAAAGTTTTGTAGTGTGCACCACTTGCTACAATTAAATTTGTGAAAGTAATTTCTTCAACACCCGCTGCAGTTTTCACTTCAAGCGATGTTTTAGTTTTAATTTTACCGAACCCAACAATGACTTCGATTTTGTTTTTCTTCATTAGGAACGCGATCCCTTTCGACATCTGGTCTGCGATTCCTGTTGCGCGTTTTACAGCGACAGAGCCGTCAAGGCCTTTCAGTTCCACATCAATACCATATGATTTCATATCAGCGATTTCGTGAACCGAGTGAGCAGATTTTAAAACTGCTTTAGTTGGGATACAACCACGGTTAAGACACACGCCGCCTAATTTATCCATTTCTACGATCGCAACTTTCTTACCTAACTGACTTGCTCTGATAGCAGCTACATAACCGCCGGGACCAGAACCAAGTACAACGACATCAAACGTTTTCATTCATTGAATCCTTAAATTTTTTAGTTTAAAGTACGCCTAAAGTTTTAAAGATGATGGCCTCGGTTGTCAATGAAAGGGCAGTCATTTAAGTGATAAAAACGCAAAGCGCAATCGGGATGGATTTAACAGACTTGGAGAAAGAAAAACTCTGGGAGTTTTTTCCAAACGGAATCATCAGTATAGATTTAGAAACCACCGGACTTTCCCCTCTGGTAGACCGTATTATTGAAGTGGGTGCGCTTAAAATTACGCCTTCAGGATCGCACATTTTTCAAACTCTCATCAACCCTGAGATTCCCATTCCTCCGCACACTATTGCGATACATAACATTACCGACGAAATGGTCAAAGATTCGCCGACATTGATCGACGTTTTAAATGACCTGCGAGAATTTATGGGGGATATGCCGATCATCGCTCACAATGCGAAATTTGATTTGGGGTTTATTGTTCTCGGCTTGCAGAGAGCGAAGATGGACTTAGCTGCGAATGATATTTATTGTTCGTGCAAACTTGCGAGACAAACTCACATGGAAATTGTGAATCATAAACTCTCTACGCTGGTTAAAGAACTTAACATTCCCCTCTTGAATCATCACCGCGCGACTGACGATGCTTTTGCTGCACTAAAAATATTTATGTGTTCATTGGGCGTGATCAGAACTCCTCTGTCGCCAATGCTAAAGCGATATGGTCATTTATTTTCTCTGAATGATTTTGAAAAATTAAATTCTGAAGAATTGCCGGAAAAATTATCTGAACTTGAAAAGCTGGTGAAAGAAGCGGCCGTGATAGAAATCAACTATAGTGGCGGAAATCACAAAAACGAATGGCGTCCGGTAAAGTTAACTAGTTTACTAAACACACCGGAAGGCAATATTCTGTATGCACGTTGCTTATGGAGTGATATTCAAAAGTCCTTTAAGTTAAAAAAAATAACTGAACTTCGCCATCCATCGGCCGAAGAAATTCAGAAGTGGTTAAAAAAATCATGAAAGGTTTTATTACGAAAGAAAATCTCTGGTACCGCACACAGCAACTGATTATTTTAGTGCTTCACTTAATTTTATTAAGATGGATGTTCTATACGCTGTCGAACTCGGGAAGATTTTCAACTGTTGAAGTGTTTTATCACTTCATCGGAATGTCGATCATGGGCGCTCTGCTCATTCGCGGCAGTGCTTACTGGGCACGTCACCATTACATCAAAGAAATTAAGCACGAACAGGAACTTAAGCAGGACAATACAAAGTGAGTTGGACTCAGGAATTTAAATCAGCACTAAAGACGAGAGAAGAAATTTCGAACTTCTTTAATTTTGATTTTCCTGAAGTTAACTATCCCGTTTTTATTCCCATCGTTTTCGCGACAAAAATAATCCAGGCAGGACCAGGCTCTCCTCTGTGGAATCAGTTTTTACCTCACGCTGAAGAAAACAATGTCGATATGGGTCGCCTCGATCCGATCGGCGATAAAGTCCACGCTAAAAACAACCAGCTGATACATCGTTATGAAAACCGCGCGCTCTTCACACCGACAACAGTGTGCCCGGTTTTATGCAGATACTGTTTCAGAAAAAATGAACTCGCTGATAAAGATGAAATCTTTGACCAGAAATTTCAGGAAGCAAAAACTTACCTGATGGAAAATCCTGAGATCAATGAAATTATTTTCACTGGTGGTGATCCGTTTATTTTGAGTAATGAAAAAATTGCATTTTACCTGCAGGAATTCGCAGAAATTGAATCGATTAAGTATGTTCGCTTTCATACCCGCACTCCGGTTATACTACCTTCGAGAATTGATGAAGGTCTGCTTGCTGTTCTTGAAAGTGCAAAACATTTTTTCAAGCGCAGTATGGTGATGATTCATATTAATCACGAGAGTGAGTTAACTGAGGATGTGATCGATGCGATTGCACGATTGAATGAACAAAACATCGAAGTCTTTTCTCAAACTGTTTTGTTAAAAAGCGTGAACGATTCAACGGATGCGCTTTACAATTTATTTTCAGCGCTCGCTGATAATAAAGTTAAACCTTATTACCTTCACCATCCCGATGAGGCCCGTGGGGCCATGTATTTTTATCTGTCGCTTGAAGAAGGCCGCAGGATTTTTGCTCCACTCCATAATCGTTTACCTGGTTGGGCACTGCCCCAATACATCATCGACATTCCCGGTGGCGAAGGAAAAATTCCGGCGTTTAATCCGGAGAGCTTTGAATTTAGTGGCGAATTAATCAACAGAAATGGGGAAAAAGTTAAAATTCGTTGACAGATTTTAGGCCTGTCATTAATATGCCAAACACACCATGTTTTCTGCGGATTTAGCTCAGTGGTAGAGCGTCTCGTTGCCATCGAGAAGGTCGCAAGTTCAACCCTTGTAATCCGCTCCATTTTTACCAATCAAATTTAATATTTTGCTTTACCTGTGTACTCGCCGTCGACATAAAATATTCGAGGCAAATGCATTTCATCCGTATAAGTCTGGGAACCCAATGGCACGTCAATTGACTGATCTGGGTTTTGAAAAAATTCTTTGGAATTATCGTAAACAACTTCAGTTATAATATAACTTCCATTTTGAACGACTTTTGGAGTTCTGAGGAAATAATGCTGCTGATATTTGAACTGATAAAATGGTACTGACAACAGTACTTCTCTCTTACCATCAGGGCCCTCAATAATATATTTTACGCTTTTGCCACGATAATGAAAATGAGGCTTCAGTGACAAAATAGTTATAGCTCCTGGAAGTTTTAACCGGCTTGTAACGGTAAAATTCTTGGCCCCTGGTTGAATATTAAATCCATTTCTATGGATGCACATAACCTTTTGCTCTTTTAATTTTAAATGTTTTTTATAAAGAAACAGTTCAATTTGGGCCTTATTTTCTTCAATTTTCCCAGTTGTATTGTAGTGATACTCCATTGCTAAATATTTCCCTTTAGGGATATGCATAGCAATTCCCGCCGGCATTACAATTGAAGTATTATCAATTTTTTTTGAAGTTAGAGCAATATTCTCTTTAACCAGAATTGCAACCCCGTTAGAGTCTTTGATCTTGTCGAAAAGTACATCAGTTTTAGAAATTTTTCTCATTCCATCAAATTTTGTTTTTACTTTAGCTTCATTTACAGGATGGTCGAGCACGAGCAGATTAGCATGATGAACGACTCGCTGATTGATTTTTATTTGAACTGCTTTGATCCAAAGATCTTCTTTTGTCGGGCCGCCAAGATCAGCTTCCTGATATTCTAATATTCCAGTAGCTGGAATCCTGTGGATCTTTTTTTGTTCTATAACTAAGTCGGGAGTTTTATTTTTCGAATAAAATGCAGCAAACTTTGAATCTTTTTTTTCAAAATTTTCCAATGGATCAGGGCCTTCTCCCCGCAATTTTTTGGACTCTGCCCATTCGATAAGATATCTCAGATCATGTAATTTATAATCGCTCGTGAAACCATGATAATAGGCATCCAATCCGCTTGGAGGCATTCTTTGATCTCGTATCACCTGTCTTATCATGGCCGACCAACCGGCCACTTTCTGATAACCTTGAAACGACCCAAAGTCATCAGAGTTATGACATCTCATGCAGGTTTTAGAAATGACTGGGGCGACATGCTGGGTATAATTTATATTTTTTGTCGGTATATAACCCAGGTTGCATCTTCCCGGGACATAACTAAAATTCAAGTAACGCTGAATCTTTTGCCAGCTGCTTTTATCATGACAATCGATATTTTTATTATTGGAAAAACCTTTCGCTAAGGTATCTGACAGGACTTCACTACATTGTTTTTTAAACAATGTTCCTTTCAAATATGGAACAAGTGTTACTGTATCAATAAGTACGAAGTCACCTGCATTCTGAATATTATATGAATGAGAAATCATTTGTATTTCATCCATAAGCACTGGATAGGAAAATTTAGAATCTTTCATCGCCGCTTTAACTTTCTGACGTTCATTTTTTATATCTGGATCTATGAAGAAAATTTTAACGCCATACTTTTGAGATAGTGACTGCAGTTGTTTTAATAAATCAGTCTTTTCCAGGGCAGACTGACATTCAATATTATAACCAACAAGCATGATGGATTTAAAGTCAGAGTAATACGACATAGCATGGGAATTATCATTTTGGTCAATGAGGCGAAAGTCTTCAGCGTAAGTTTCAATGACAGGAGCTGTCTCTGATTCCGATTCATGTGGTAAAACCACAGAAGAGTAACTATAAAAAACTAAAAGAATTATTAAAAATTTTATACAAATCATATATTTAATGTAAATGAGCATCCTGCGGCCTCATTCACATCCTCACCATTCAATTTTTTTAGAACATCTTTTAAAAAAACTTCTTCACCAACTTTAGGGTGCAATACTATTTCTTTTATGCCTTTTGCATTTTTAAACTTTAAAATACCTATGCCATCACTTGATGAGCAAGAGATGTTTACTTCAAGACCATTTAACTGGATCTGTTTATACTGGTTCCCAGATAAATAAATCCAACTCTTTTTTTTCTTAATCACGTAAGGGTTAAAAACTAAAACACGGCATGCTTTTACAATTGATTTAACCTGAGAAGAAGTGGATTCTGCAGGATCGAAAGACTGGTATGATTCGATGGTAAATTTTTTTTCAATAAATTTTTTAACAATCGCTTGAGATGCATCTACTTTATGAAGTTCTATACACTTCAAACCATCTCGGTATAAAACAGTAGATTTTTCATTCATTAGTAAAATTTGTGATAAATGTTTCCGTACACTTTCAATATTTACATCAGGTTTGAAGCAGTAAGTTCCGCCAGTATTGGCAAACGAAGTATTTATAAACAACAAGCTGACTAATATAATTAAGATTTTCATGAACATCTCAATTGATACTAATTGAACAGCCAAAAGGACGAGAACTTTTTACTCTTATTTCTTTTCCGGCCAAAACATCATCAAGAGCATCAGCCAAATAATTTTTTATGGCCTTGCTTTTTTTTGATGCGTAATTAATCTGATCATCAATGGCGCCTTTATATACAATGGACCATGTGGCCGGATTAATGATAATAGTCTCAGCTGTGACTTTCAAACCAAAATTTTTGATAATTTTTTGATCCTTATCCATAATGACAGGAATACTTATATTATATTCCTTAACTTCTTTATTTATAGATTTCAAATCATCCTGCAGATTTGAATTTAAATAAATAAATTCAACGTTTTTCTTTTTATACTGTTTAATAATCTCTTCGAGACGTGGTGATGTCTGTCTGACTATCGGACAAGATGTGCTATGGGCGATAACAACTATTGCTTTTGCTTTTGAGTGGGAAAAAAGCTCATAAGTTAGTCCATTGCTGGTGGCTGCATTAAAGTTAGTGACTTCTGCGGCATTAAGAGAAAATGCCATCAAAAAAAAGAGGATTAGAAATTTCATAAGAATCGTCATAATTTTCACTTGTATGTATACAAAAATTTTAAATGGGAATTGTTGGCTTGTAAACATAAAGGCCCTAAGAAGACGACATACATGAGGATACTAAAATGATCGGATACTTTTTTGATAGCAATTGCAGATGAAATTGTAAAAAATCATTAGTAAGAAGTTTAATGGAGAAAATTCATGTCGATTTTAAATGCCATCGGAAATACACCTTTAATAGAAATTCCCTCACTCAGTAAATTGTGTGGTTCAAAAATACTTTTGAAATGTGAAAATCTAAACCCAGGTGGCTCCATTAAAGATAGAGCAGCAAAGTCGATGGTTCTGAAAGCAATGGAAAAAGGAAAACTAAAAAAGGGCATGACAATCATTGAAGGGACGGCCGGTAATACGGGGATTGGTCTTGCGATCGTTGGACGTGCATTGGGATTTGATGTCGTCATCGTAATGCCTAACAATCAAGCGAAAGAAAAAGAAAAACTTATTGAATTTTTTGGTGCCAAATTAATTACTGTTCCTCCCTGCCCCTTTGCAGATCAAAATCATTTTTATCATACAGCTCGCAGGATTGCCGAAGAACAACCGGAAAAATTCTGGTGGGCCGATCAGTTTGAGAATTTAGATAATCATCTTGCTCACTATGAAACAACGGCTCCGGAAATCTGGCAACAGACAAACGGGAAAATTGATTTTTTTATTGCTTCATCCGGTTCCGGCGGAACGATTGGTGGATGTTCGAAATATTTTAAAGAGAAAAATTCCAGCGTAAAAACAGTACTGGTTGATCCGGAAGGATCAGGACTTGCGTATTTTGTGAATCATGGTGAATTCAAGTCGTCGGGAACTTCTATCACTGAAGGGATCGGGATCATGAGAGCTGTGGCGAATTTCAAACAAGCTACTGTTGATGAGGCCTTTAATTTAGAGGATCAGGATTTAGTGAACGTTGCTCATTATGTGAGAGAGCATGATGGTATTACGCTCGGATCTTCTTCTGCTCTCAATGTTGCAGCAGCCTTTCAGCTTGCCAAAAGAGAAAACAAAGGAAAAACGTTTGTTACATTCTGGTGTGATAGTGGTGAGAGAAGTGCTTCGAAATTATACAATGAAGAATTTTTGAATTCTAAAAATTTGAAAATTAATCCTGGGGCTATTCTTTAGTTCTGAAGGAATTTTGGTTTTAGCAGCTGGAAGTAAATCATCAGACCAAATAGCAGACCGGAAGTTAGAACCGGAATAAAAAATCCATTAAACTGTAATTGGTGAAAAGCAAAGCCTCCGGCAATGGATCCGGAACTGAAAAAAGTAATGATACCGATTCTCATCAGCACTGAACGTTTTTCATTCTTCATTTCTTCATCTGCATGTGTTGTCGTCATTAGACGAACTAAACCAATCCCGAGGTCAGTTGTAATGCCAGTTAAGTGAGTTGTTCTCACAACTGATTTTGAAACTGTTGTGATCGATCCGTTTTGAATTCCACACACCAGACATAAAATTACCAGAAGAAGATAATCTCCTGCTGAATTCAGCGGCTGGCCAAAAACGCCAAGGCGTCCTGTATCTCCTAAAACAAAAACCAGAAGGATCAGAAAAAAAATTATTCCGAAGGTTAAATAGTATTTTGGTTTTTTATGCATACGAAGCCTGGTGTCTACCAGTAATCCGCTTAACATCGCTCCCATTAGAAAAAAGAGAGGCACAACCAGCATTCCGATAGCGTGACTTGAATCGGGCTGGCTTATTTCGTAACCAAAAAATGTAGCGAAGCCTGTTACATGAGAAACAAAACGATGGCACGCCATAAATCCGCCGATATTCAACAGGCCTGCCTGAAAAGCTAAAAGCATCCAGATAGAGACATTGCTCTTTGAATAATAAGAAATGGAATCGTTACCGTACAACATTAAATCATTATAGTGTTCCTTCGTACTTATGGTAACCACACCGCGCATCCATGCCAGAGTATTTTACAGCTGTATTATCATGATAAATTATACTTTTTTTAAGCTGTGTCTAATCAGCAATTCGAAGACAAATGAAAATGATGATCCTACAATTCTTTTTAAGTTCAATATCAACAGAGGAGCATATATGAAAAGAACAGCAACAGCACATTGGAAAGGCGACGGAATGTCGGGAACAGGATCACTATCAACTCAAAGTGGTGCTCTTAAAGAACAACCATATTCATTTAAAACTCGCTTCGGAAGCGAAGACGGAAAAGCAGGAACAAACCCAGAAGAACTTTTAGGTGCAGCTCATGCAGGATGTTTTTCTATGGCATTATCTTTTATGTTGTCTGAAAATAAATTTGCAGTTGATGACATCATGACGACTGCATCAGTTGAAGTTCAAAATAAAAACGGTGGATTTGAAATCGTTGAAATTGTTTTAAATTTAAAAGCAAAAATTCCGGGGATCACTCAGGAAAAATTTCAGGAGTTAAGCGCTGCTGCAAAAGCTGGCTGTCCTCTTTCAAAAGCTCTTGCTTCAACGAAGATTACGCTTGTTAGTGAATTGATGAACTAATTTTTTATAAGGTTCCACTAGACTTAAAGTGGAACCTTATGATCGCATAATCTTTTTTAAAATTTCATTCACTTCATCTGGTTTTTCCAACGGAACAAAATGTCCGCAGTTTTCCAGAATATATACCTGAAATTTTTCATTGATATTTTTTAACTTTAAAACTTCGTCAGCACTGACAATATTATCCTGTCGACCTGAAATCGCAGTCAGAGGGCATTTGATATTTTTTAATTCTCCCGAAAAATCCGGTCTGTCTAAAGTGGCATTAATTTGTCTTAAATAAACTTCTCCCGCATCTACACCAGACATTG
>JACMNL010000073.1 GCA_014378525.1 Bacteriovorax sp. | reverse complement strand
GGCGGAAAATAAGCTGTCATTAAAAAACTACTATTAGAGGCAAAGTATGGCCGTTACCATTACAAGAAATCCCAATTTATCAAAGTCGGGAAAAGATATTTCATTCGATAATTCGATCAAAAAAGAATTCGGAAACAACTGGTTCACAGGGCTTGCTCCTGAAAAGTGTCCGGGATTCGATCACGAAAGAAATTGTCTTGTCGCTCTTCCCTTATTGAATCTGGAAATTTGTACGCGTGAAGACATTCTCGCATACTTCAATAACTCATGGACACTGACTGAACTTTTATTTCAAAGTTTAAAAACGGAAGAAGCTTATATTCGTCCTCCGTATCACGGACTTCGTCACCCGCTGATTTTTTATTACGGTCACCCTGCGGTTTTATACATCAACAAACTTCGTGTTGCCGGTTTTCAAAATGAGCCGATCAATATCTATCTTGAAAAAGTTTTAGAAATTGGTGTGGATGAAATGAGCTGGGATGATATGTCCAAAAACGAAATGCACTGGCCGAAAGTTTCAGCTGTACGCGAATACCGCCAGACAGTTTATAACTTCATCGTTGATTTAATTAAAACTCACCCTGACCTGGATAAAAAAGGAAACTTCACACCGGATTCAAAATGGTGGGCGCTTCCTATGGGATTTGAACACGAAAAAATTCACTTTGAAACTTCCAGTGTTCTAATGCGCGAACTTCCTGTCGAGTTTGTTGAAACTCCAAAATTCTGGCCACCACTTCATCCGTCTAAAAATGCACCTCTGACTGTCGTAAAAAATGAATGGGTGATAAAGAATGGTGAGACTGTGACCATCGGTAAACCGGTGACAACAGAGTCTTACGGATGGGACAACGAGTACGGGCAAAGAAAAGTTACTATTAAAGATTTTGAATATACAAAAAACCAGATTACGAATCACGAGTTTTTAGAATTCGTATCAGTCGGTGGATACGCCAATGATATATTCTGGACAGAAGAAGGTTTGTACTGGAGAAAGTATAGAAATACCAAACGTCCTACGTTCTGGGTTGCTGCCGGACCGGAAGGATCTCACCAGTACGAACTGAGAACTCTTTTTGAAATGATTCCTCTTCCAATGGCATGGCCGGTTGAAGTGAATTTTCACGAAGCTGTTGCTTACTGCAACTGGAAAACGGATTTTGATAAAACGAAATTAATATACCGACTACTTACTGAATCAGAGTTTGTTGCTTTAACTCCTAAAAATAAAGATGCTGTTTTACAAAAAGCACCTTTAACAAATTACAAAGCATTTTCAGATTTCCAGAATACCTATAAAGAAAATTTCAACTTTATCTGGTCATCTGCTAAAGATGTAACACCAGAATTGTATGGAAACACATGGCACTGGCTGGTGGATCAATTCAATCCGCTTGAAGGTTTTAAAATCAATCCGCTGTACGATGATTTTTCTACACCTTGTTTTGATGGAAAGCACCAGATGATCCGCGGTGGATCTTTCATGAGCTGCGGCCATGAAGCAAGTTACTGGGCACGTTTTCACTTTCGTCCGCATTTTTATCAGCACTCTGGTTTCAGAATGGCGGCGACGTTGGATGGTTCAGCTGATAACGGAGCGACTCTTTTATTAAAAGCTAAAGAGTATGTTCACCCGAGAAGAGAAAACGTTCTTGATCAGATGAATACAGGTTCAGACTGGTGGAAAAAAATTGATCAGCCTTTAGAGTTATCAGCTGATGAAATGAAATCATTGATGGAGCAGACTGAAACTCAGGTTTTAAAATATATGGCAGATATGCCTTCAAAATCTCCAATGGGAGAGGCGCATGACCCAGCTGTTAATGGATTAAAAGAAAATTTTTCTATTCCCTATCAGACGACGAAAAACTTTCCGGCCAATCCGGAAAATTATCAGACATTGATGAAAACAATTTTCGAAGATATGGCAAAGTATTCCCAGATTCCTGGTCATCCTGGTTTTGCAGCGTATGTTGCCGGTGCAGGAAATTTTATTTCAAACACAGCACAGATGATCGCACAGACATTAAATCCATTCACCGGGCACTACATGATGGCACCGGGATTAGTGACACTGGAAATGGAAGTCATTAAATGGTTCCAGACTTTAGTGGGCTATGATGAATTATCTTCTCAGGGATTTTTAACAACAGGAAGTTCATATGCATCGATGAGTGCCCTTTCTATGGCACGTAAAGAAAAACTTACTGGATTCGATTATTCGAAGGTCACTGCTTATACTTCTGCTGATGCCCACCATTGTATTGCAAAAGCATGGGTGATCTTAGGTTTCAAAAAAGAAAACCTTCGTTTGATTCCACTTCGCAATTTCAAAATGGATACAAAATTATTGTCTGCCCAAATTGAAGAAGACTCTGCTCGAGGATTCAAACCATTTTTAGTTGTCGCTACACTTGGTTCAACAAAAACAGGTTGTGTAGATTCACTTCAGGAAATTCTTCCGATTGCAAAGAAAAATAATCTCTGGCTGCATGCTGATGGTGCCTACGGTGCTTTATTCATGCTGACAGAAAAAGGGCGTACAATTCTTAAAGGGATTGACCAGGCAGATTCTGTTGCACTTGATCCTCATAAAGCACTTTCTATTCCATACGGGACAGGATGTTTGCTGGTAAAAAATAAAGATCATATGCTGTTTGATTATTTATCAGACGATTCATACATGCCACCTCGTCCGGTTGATCAGGTAGATTACGCCGACCTGACTCCAGAACTCTCGAGAGATTTCAGAGGACTTCGCGTCTGGCTTCCACTTAAAACATTAGGAGTGGGTCCGTTCCAGTTAAACCTTGAAGAGAAATTAAAATTAGCTGAATGGTTAACTGAAGAAATTACAAAAATTAAAGAGCTCGAAATTGTATCTAACCCTGAACTGACTATTCTTACGTTCGCCCATAAAAAGAGTGACGATGAAACGAGAAAGTTAATGGAGAAGATCAATAACAAAGGCACTTTATTTTTATCATCGTGTTCAATCAACGGAAAAGTAGCGATTCGTTTCTGCCTTCTAGGATTCAGACTGCACTTTGACCGATTAGAGAAAGCAGTAAACGAAATCAAGACGATGGTGTAGAGGATGATCAGCAAGTTTAAAGAAGCTTTTTATCAGGGCACAGAACGCATTCATATGAATAATGGCGGGCTTGCACCGATCAATAAATTTGCGCGTGATAGGGTTTCATACTGGAACAACAGATTTTACGAAGAAGGATTTTTTACTGACCTCGATTACGTCGAAGATGTAAAAATGTCCCGCGTTCATCTTGGAAAACTTATCGGATGTGACAGCACTGAGATTGCTTACTTTCAAAGTACAGCAAGTGCTGTAAGTCAGCTTTGCATGCAGTTTCCTCTGAATGAAGGTGATGAAGTCATCACATGGGCAGAAGAGTATGGCTCACATTT
>JACMNL010000072.1 GCA_014378525.1 Bacteriovorax sp. | reverse complement strand
GTTGAACTTAAAGTAGCACGTGGAAAAGGTTATGTTACTGCAGTAGATAACAAAGACGAATATGAACTACCTGTTGGGTGGATCTATTTAGATACACTTTTCTCGCCTGTTTACCGTGTTAACTATTCTGTTACAAACACTCGTGTTGGTAAGAGAACAGACTTCGATAAACTTACGCTTGAAGTGTGGACGAACTCAGGGATTAACCCTGCTGATTCGATCGCTTTCGCTGCAAAAATCTTAAGAGACCAGCTAGCTGTGTTCTTAACTTTTGAAGACGAAGAGCAAGTAGTAAAGCACGATTCTAAGCCAATCGCTGTTTCTTCACCTACGAACAATGCGCTTCTTAAACCGGTATCTGAACTTGAACTTTCAGTTCGTTCAGCTAACTGTTTACAAAACGCTAACATTAAGTATATCTACGAACTAGTTTCGAAGACAGAAGGTGAAATGCTAAGAACTAAGAACTTCGGAAGAAAATCTTTAAATGAAATTAAAGAAATTCTAACGAGCATGGGTCTTGGACTTGGGATGAAAGTTGATAGCTTGATGAAAGATATGCAAGACGGTAAGACAGTAGGTAAGAACTAAGATTTTTTAATATTTAGGTGGGATTATGAGACACGGGAATCACAAATATAACTTAGGCGTAAAGCCAGCACACAGAACAGCAATCATTAAAAACCTTGCTATCGAAGTGTTCGAACACAAAAAAATTAAGACTACACATGCTAGATGTATGGCGCTTAGATCTTATGTTGAAAAACTAATCACACTTGCAAAAGTTGATTCAGTTCATAACAGAAGACTAGCTTACCAAAAATTGAACTCTGATAAAGCTGTAACATTTTTATTCAATGATGTTGCTCCAAAGTTCAAAACTAGAAATGGTGGTTACACTAGAGTTATCAAAATCGCTGAAGGGCGTGTTGGTGACAGTGCAAAGATGAGTTACTTTGCTTTAGTTGATTAAGAAATAATTATTAAAGCCTCCCTAGTGGAGGCTTTTTTTTTCCCAATTTTTACCTATGAAGTTACATTTTTTTCACAAAGTTCTTTTAATTGCTGTCCTTCTTTTAGGGACCTTCTTGTTCGCAAAGTTCGAGAGGAAACAATACTACGGTAACAATTCAGCTGAGACTGGAGCGCCTGTTTTAAAGCAGCTTCCGGATTTTAATGTTGTCAGTGTTGCGGACAAGTCGATTATTAAGTCAGTTTCGTTTTTAAACGGGTCTCGCGGCATATTTGTACATATCTGGGGATCGTGGTGTGCTCCTTGTGAAAAAGAGATGCCGGAGTTTCTTCAGTACGCTGCTAAAGTTGAAAGTCAGGGAGTGAAGTTTCTTCTGGTGGCCGTAAATGATGAAGAGCCTAAGATTCAGAAGTTTTTAAAGAGATTTCCGAATGTTCCTAAGAACGTGACGTTTGCTATAGATGTGGATAACAGAGTAATGGACCTTTTAGGTACACTAAAAGTGCCGGAGACTTTCTTGTTTGCGGCCAATGGGAAACATATAAATAAATTCATCGGACCCCAGGACTGGATGACTGAATCGTATACGACTCGTCTAAACTTTTGGCTAAATGATGAGAAATTGTATGAGAGAAAAGTAGAAACTCACTAGTTTTTTCAAAAACGCCGATAAAAGGCGAGACACTGAAGTTGATAAATTGTCGGTTTTTAAGTGATCGGCAAATCTGTCGCTGATTAAAGTTTCAACAATCCACTAAAGATTTTCAAGATATTGCCGAAAAGTTTTACAACTTAGGATGTTTCACGTTTGGAACATTATGTACTCGTGGGAGAGTTGTATGATTAATTGGCAAGACATGGGAAAGCTTCACGTAATTTCTAAACTGGAAGGAATTCTGGGGAAATGGTTTGATGTTGAAATGTTCTATACAGATGCACATGGAAAATTGTGGTCTGATCATACTAATAAAAATTATGCATTCAAATCTCACTTCATGAAAGTGCAGATGCAATCAGCTTACGGGCATGACTTCTTAGCAGAAGATATCGAGAAGATGGTTGAAAAAATGTCGACGATGAAAAATGAAATCATGGTTTATGATTCGTTTTTAAAGAATGTAAAAGGTGTAGCGTTTCCTGTGAAAGTTGATGGGGAATTTGCCGGAGCGGTGTTTGTTTATCCGTTCGTACTTGATACAGCGACTTCTGCTGATATGGATATGTTAAAAGTACAAATGATTGAAGGTGGATCGACTCCTAGTGATGCAGCTTCAGCAGTTGAGAAGATTAAGAAGATGTGGCCACGTGAGCTTGAGTACGTGAAGGAATTAACTTCATTAGTAGCGGAAGAGATGGTTTCGTTTCATGACGAAATCACAAAAAGAGAAGATCAGATTCATGCACTATCATCTGAAGTGGGTGAGAAGTACAGATACCATGCGATGATTGGTAAATCGAAAAAGATGCAGGCGATTTATTCCCTGTTAGAGAAAATTTCATCATCTGAATCTTCTGTTCTTATCAATGGTGAGAACGGGACAGGTAAGGAACTTGTGGCGAAAGCGATTCACTTTTATTCGCCAAGAAAAGATAAAATGTTTTTAGCGGTAAACTGTTCAGCGTTTAACGATAACCTTTTAGACTCGGAGTTATTCGGGCACGTGAAAGGATCATTTACTGGAGCGATTAAAGATAAGAAAGGTTTATTTGAAACAGCTAACGGTGGGACTCTTTTCCTGGATGAGATCGGGGACACATCTTTATCAATGCAGGTAAAATTACTTCGTGTACTACAGGAAGGAACTTATCTTCCAGTGGGAGCGACAGGGCCTAAAAAAGTTGACGTGAGAATCGTTGCGGCGACGAACAAGAATTTAAAAGAGATGATGGCCAAAGGTGAGTTCAGAGAAGATTTATATTACAGAATCAACGTAATTAACGTTGCTCTTCCACCTCTTCGTGAGCGTGGAGATGATATTCCGGTTTTAATGGATTTCTTTTTAAAGAAGAGATGTGATGAATCTGGAAAAGCGCTGAAAACTTTTGCGAAAAAGTGTATGGAAAAAATGCTGGATTATCCGTGGCCAGGGAACGTTCGTGAACTAGAAAACGAAGTTGAAAGACTTGTGGTTTTAGCTGGTGACGAGAAGATGATCGGGCCGGAAAATCTTTCGCCAAGAATTATTGATCACGGAGCTTCTGCAGAGCCGGCATTCAAAGGTGTCGATACAGAAGGGACGCTCCGAGAAGCGCTTGAGCAGTTAGAAATTATGATGATCCGTGAAGGTTTGAAGCGCTGCAATTTCAATAAATCTAAGTTAGCAAAAGAGTTAGATATCTCGCGAGCGAGCTTAATTATGAAAGTTGATAAATACGGGCTAGATAAGCGAGTGAAAGCAGCTTAAGTATTTGCAAATTTTTGACGCACGATAAGTAGCCTCCTAGGGAATGACAGTATAAAATGCCGTCTTCTTTAGGAGGTTTTTTTATGTCTCAGACCCAAACCCTGGAAGGGAAGCGCGAGCTATTGCTTAAACTCAGACACGAATCTGAAGTAGGTGGCGGTGAAGCCAGAATTAAAAAACAACATGAACAAGGAAAGTTTACAGCCAGAGAGCGTATTGAGCGTCTGGTTGATCCAAATTCATTTTTAGAATTCGATCGTTTTGTTATCAGTAAGACAGCGGCAATGGGAAAAGGAGAAACTTTTCTTGGTGACGGTGTTGTAACTGGTATTGCAACAATTAATGGTCAGAAAGTAGCTTTATATTCTCAAGACTTTACTTGTTTTGGTGGATCTCTTGGTGCTGCTCACGCAAAAAAAATCTGCAAGATTATGGACTTCGCTCTTGAAAACAGAATTCCAATGATCGGAATGAATGATTCAGGTGGAGCACGAATACAAGAAGGTGTTGAAGGGCTAGCGGGATACGGAGAAATTTTCTACAGAAACGTTAAGTGCTCTGGTGTAATTCCTCAAATCTCATTAATCCTAGGTCCTTGTGCTGGAGGAGCGGTTTATTCTCCTGCTCTTACAGATTTCATTTTCATGGTTGATAAAACTTCATACATGTTTGTTACTGGTCCGGAAGTTATCAAGACTGTAACTCACGAAGAAGTAACTAAAGATCAATTAGGAGGAGCGACTGCTCACTCTGAAAAATCTGGTGTAGCGCAATTTAAAGTAGCATCGGAAGATGAATGTTTTGAAAGAGTTCGAGAATTACTTTCATACATTCCACCTGCTAACTTTACAAAAGCGACTCCTAAATACACGTCGGATACAATTTATCGCGACAACGTAAAAATTAAAGAAACAGTTCCAGCTAATCCGAAAAAACCATACGACATGAAAGAGATTATCTTTGATGTCGTTGATGATGCTCAATTTTTAGAAGTTCATAAAGACTACGCTAAAAATATTATTGTTGGGTTTGCTTCAGTTGGTGGGATTAAGATCGGGATCGTTGCTAATCAGCCTGCTGTTTTAGCAGGGGTTTTAGATATTGCTTCGTCTGAAAAAGCTGCTCGATTTGTTAGATTCTGTGATGCTTTTGATATTCCAATTTTAACTTTAGTAGACGTTCCAGGATTCCTTCCAGGAACCAATCAGGAGTTTGGTGGAATCATTAAACACGGATCAAAACTTCTTTATGCTTATTCAGAAGCGACTGTTCCACTTATTTCAATCATCACTCGTAAATCATACGGTGGGGCCTATTTAGTTATGGCCTCTAAGCACATTAAGACTGACGTAAACCTTGCTTACCCAACTGCTGAAATTGCAGTTATGGGAGCTGAAGGTGCAGTTAACATTATTAACCGTGCTGATATGGAAGGATTAACTGGAAAAGCTTTCGACGATAAAAAAGCACAGTTGATTGCTGATTATGAAGAGAAGTTTGCAAATCCGTATAGAGCGGCTGAACTTGGATTCATGGATGCAATTATTCTTCCTGAAGAAACTCGTAAGAGAGTTTATGAATACCTGATCGCTCTTAAAAATAAGAAGCAGGAAAAACCTAAACGTAAACACGGGAACATCCAACTATGAGTAAGATTACTTCAGGTAACAAAAGAATTCTTATCATTAACCGTGGAGAGATTGCCGCACGTATCGCGAAAGCGTGTCGTGAATTAGGTCACACTGCTGTTGGTGTTTGGACCGATAACGAAGTCCAGGCAAAACATTTAGAAGTTTGTGATGAATGGGTAAGACTTCCAGGTTCTACGAATGCTGAGACTTATTTAAACATTCCGAATATTTTAAGTGTTTGTAAAAAATATAATATTGATGGTGTTCACCCGGGATACGGATTTTTATCAGAGAACACTGAGTTTTCTCAGGCGTTAGTTGATAACGGTATCGTTTGGATTGGGCCGCATCCAGAAGCTGTAAGAGTTATGGGTGATAAAGCTGTCTCAAAAGAGTTTGCAAAGAAAGTCGGGATGCCGGTAGTTCCGGGTTCAACTGGTGCAGTAAAGACTGTTGAAGAAGCGATTAAGATTGCTGCTGAAATTAAATACCCTATTCTGCTAAAGGCCGTTGCTGGTGGTGGTGGACGTGGGATGCGTACATGTTTTAACGAACAAGACGTAAGAAATAATTTCGAAGCGGTTGGAAGAGAAGCTGCTTCTGCTTTCAAAAACGGTGATCTTCTTGTTGAGAAGTTCATTGTTAACCCTCACCACATTGAAGTCCAGATCTTAGCTGATAGAAAAGGGAACGTGTTTCACTTTTTCGAACGCGAGTGTTCTATTCAACGTCGTCACCAGAAAATTGTTGAAGAGGCTCCGTCTCCTTTCATTGGTGATGATGAAGAACTTCGTCAACGTGTGTGTACGTCAGCTGTTAATTTAGCAAAAGCTATTAAGTACGATTCAGCAGGAACTGTTGAGTTGATCATGGGTGAAGATAGAGAGTTTTACTTTCTTGAAATGAACACTCGTATTCAGGTAGAGCATCCGATTACTGAAGAAATTACGGGAATCGATTTGATCGTTTGTATGATCCAGTCGGCGTTCGGTGATGATCTTGGTATTCCTTCACAGGAATGGATTACGAGAACAGGTCACGCGATTGAATGTCGTATCTGTGCTGAAGATCCAATTACTATGCTACCGGCACCAGGAACTGTAACTGGCTGTGAAACGAATTTCCCTCAAGGAACACGTTTTGATAACTGTTTATACAAAGGGCTTCAGGTTACTCCGGACTTCGATCCTATGGTCGGAAAACTGGTTGTAAAAGGAATTCTGAGAGAAGTTGCGATCAGAAAAATGAGAGCGGCACTTGATGGATTACTTCTCGAAGGATTGAAGACTAACATTCCTCTTCACAAAGTGATTATGAGAAATGAAGTTTTCATCGCAGGAAAATATTCTACTAACTTCATTGCAACTGAGAAGCCTCAGGAGCAAGTTAAGACAGATATGAACTTCACTTCGATCTACAAGCAAATTGCGGGAATTGAAGCCAGAAGAATGGGGTTATAATGAGAACGTATTTAATAGATAACGATAAGAACGAATATATCGTCGACCTGACGAAAACAATTACTCACTCAGCTGAGATGGTTGAATTTGAATTCAGAACGATTAAAGATCAGAAAGAACTTAACAAAGAAACAATCTTCGTTAGAAAACTTGCTGATCAATACTTTGCTTCAACTGATGGTGTTAGATGGAATAAGCTTGCTCGTCAGGATTCACCGGGGATTATGTTAAACGTGGATAGAGTTTTTAAACTTTACCGCGGGTACAAGCCTTCATCGCTTGGTGGTGGTGACGAAGGTGGATTATTTACGCAGATGCCTGGCAAGGTTGTTAAAATTAACTGTAAAGTTGGTGATAAAGTAACAAAGGGTCAGACGCTTTTAATTCTTGAAGCTATGAAAATGGAAAACGAGATTAAAGTTGGTGTGGACGGAATTGTTAAAGCAGTTCACGTGAAGACAGGGGATACTCTGGATAACGGGATTTTAATGATTGAAGTAGAAGCTAACGCAAAATAGAATTTTTAAAGGCCGGATCTCACCATGACTTCCGGCAATTTCTGCTTCCATGTTCTTTGGGGTCAGTAAAATCACCAGATAAGTTAGACCTTCACTATAAACAGAAACAATAATAAACTATATTCCTATGGGAAAAAATAAAATTCTTATCATAACCTGTCTCGATAAAGAGATTGATAGCGTTAACTCTATCAATGAAAATTTAATTAAGAGTTATCGCGAAAAATTTATCTGTGAAGTTGTTGAGCTTGAAAACACAAATAATAATTCACCGTTGTTAAGTAATTATAATGAATTGTTTAATAAATTAAAGACAAGTACTCCAGATAAAATAATTGTTACACATCCTGCAGTCTACAAAAGCTATTTTTTTTTGACGTTAATAAAAACACTGGCCCGAAATGAAGTGAATTATGTTTTTCATCTTTATGGAGATTTTATTAGAAAATCCAGACAATGGTTTGCGCTAGAGGAATATTTAATCGATAAGAAGATATTGTTTATTGCACCTTCGCTTGTTTATAAAGAAGTAATATCAAAATTTTTGTTAGAAAAATCTTCTGTTTCTGTCGTACCTTTTGCAATTAATGAAAACGCATTTTTTTATTCTAAAGATGAAAGAATTCAAATCAGAACCAGAATGGGATTAAAAGATGATGATAAGCTTTTAATTTATACAGGAAGAATAAGTACTCAGAAAAATATTCCATTAATCAGTAATTTTTTTTCAGGCCTTAATCAGAAAAAAACAAAACTTCTTATCATCGGTAGTACTGATGATTTCGAAGGAGGAACCGTTGGTGAATCTGTTCCTTTAGGTACTAATTATCAGGTAATGAATGAAATAGAAAAGAATTCAAATGTTATCTGGCTAGAAAATATTCCTGGATCAGAATTATATAAATACTTATCAGCAGCAGATCTTTATTTAAGCTTTAGCTTATTTCATGATGAAGATTTTGGGTGTGCCCCAGTCGAAGCATTGATGACTGGTACTCCGGCCCTATTGACCAGCTGGGGTGGATATAAGGCGTATTATTCTCCTGAATTTGTGCATCTGATCGATGTTCAATTTAAAGATAAAAAATTCACTATGGATGTTGAATCTTCTGATGAATTTATTGAGAGTTTAACTAATATAAATCGATTAGAATGTACTCAGTTTTATAAAAATAAATATTCAATCACTGCAGTTTCAGATCTTTTATATAAAACATTAAATACTAATTTTCATTCATTTAAAGGTTTTAATCAATCTAACTATATTTTATCCAAAAAAGTAAAAAATTATTTCTATAGCAAAAATATTCTTGTTGAAGAGAACTATATTAAAATTTACAAGCCGTTTTGGGAGTTAAATGAAAATTAAACTGGATGCTTCCTGGATCAACAATTTAAGTGATGATACACCTGTAGGAACTCATCCTTTCTTCTTTGAATATACTGGGCCCTCTGAAATAAAAAATATTTCACGAAATGGCCTGTATTTAAATTCTTGGAATTATTTAAAAAAAGAAAAGGACCTTGAAAATCAAATTTTTCATGAAGCAAATTCACTTCTATTTCCTTATATGAGTGATTCAAAATTTTTCAGATTTAAAAGTGATTTAGAACATAAAAAAACAAAGAAAATATTATTTATTTTTTACATAGATCCTGAAACTTCTTCAATTGCAGGGCTGGAAAATGCATTAATTAATTTTAAAAAAAATGTTGAACATCAAGGTTTGGAATTATTTTCTTATATCGGAACATTATCTTCATTTTCAGGAATTGAAAAAATTGATTATATAAATTCTTTTTATGAAAAAATAAGTATGCATCTTGGACAAATACCTAAAAAACTAAATCTCTGGGAACTACAGCGCATGAGTTCAATGAACGAATGGATGGTTTATGAAGCAGGGAGTTCCTGGATTTGTACGGATAATTATCTAGTGCATTTGGCCCTGTCAAAAGGTGCCAAGTATATTCCTTTCTGGCGTTCTGAAAAATTCCAAGTTGAAGCAGAGTATAGACTTTCAAGACATCACTCTATTGAAATGGGTACATTACCAGTCGTCAATAATCAGTCATTTTTCTCTCTTTACCAAGATTTTGTGGCAGTAGAGCGAGAGAGGCAATTCAGTGAAGAGCTTGGAATTCCACACGCTTTTATCTCTGCAATTTACAGAGATCTGGGTACTGATTTATAATTGTATTAGAGTTTTTTAAATAATAGAATTTCACTAGTGAATATATTAGTTATCTGACTCAAAGGTTTTATGAAAAAATTACTTATCCCAATAGTCATAGTGGTCTTGGTTGTTTCAGGTTTTTTTTACAAAAAATCTCTAAAGAATAAAGTTATCACTCCACCCATTCAAGTAGTCGCGAATTCAAAGCCGATTGAACTGAAGACGAAGGTTTCAGAAAAAAATTCATTAAATCAATTAAGCGTTATCAGGTTTACAAATAATAAAATTAAGACGAGTGTAGTTTCCATTGCTGCTTCATCAAAGTTTTTTACTAAAGAAAATTTCGAAATACATTTTTCAGAATCAACAGCTTCTGCGGCAAACGAAAAACCTGGCGAATGGAATGGCGACATTGGAATTGGTTCTCTTGTGCTTTATTACAAACTTTTGGAAGAAGGTAATAAGCTGGCACCAATTTTTGAAGCCATGGTCAGCAAAACATATCCCATATGCTATAATAATTTTAATGCCGTGGTAAAAAGTGATACAAAGTTAAATGGCTTTAATGATCTTTCAGGAAAGTCTATTGCATTTTTAAAAACAGGATCAGCTATATCTAAAAAAGTTTTTTTTGATGATAAAATTAAATTCAGAAAAGTGTATATTGCAAATGAATCTAATATTGATTGGGCAATTAATGCTTTAACAAATGGAACTATAGATGCATTAATGGATACCTCTTTTGATAATGGTCCAGTGAAAAATTTCAAAATCTTAGGACATTATAAAGATGATAAATTTCTTAAATATGAAAACTTAAAAATATTGGCCACTAGAAATCTTAATATTCCTTGCGCGGTAATTTTTGTAAATCTTAAAAAAGTTAAGCCGGATGTTCAGAAAAGATTTATTGAGATACTTAAGAAAGCAATGCTAACTGTTTCTCCAAATGAGGCTTTGGCAAATTTGGGAGGTATCTATGGTGTTAAAGAAATTCCTGAAGAGAATTTATTGAAATTTAATAAAATGTTTATTGGAGTTAAAAAAGATTTAAAGTCTGCACCCTATGCAGATGAGTTGATCCCTATTATGAAAGTAGATAAACCTTGATGGATTGGCTAAGGCTAAATGTTTCAAATTTATGCAACTTTAAATGCCCGGGTTGTCATGTATTTGAATTAGGTGAAAATAACTTGCCCAGTCGGGTAATGTCTAAAGAAGTTTTTATAGATTCTATAGAGCACTTTGTCGCTTTGATGATTCAAAAAAATCACACAGAAACTAAAGTATCAATTTATGGCGGTGAGACTCTTGCCAATAAAAAAGTCATTAAGGAATGTATCCAGCTCTTTGGAAACCACTATAAGGGTATTAAGCTTCATTGGATCGTAAATACTAATGGCAGTCTTCTTAAAGAAGAAGACATTCTATTTTTTAAAGAAAATAAAGTTGAAATTCATATAAGTGTAGATGGTCCTGAGGAGATACATAATATTTCAAGACCTACACACAAGGGTAAAGGAACATTCCATATGGTTGTTCCGGCATTAGAATTACTTAAAAAGTATCAGTCTCTTGTTCAGCTTAATACTTACATGATGCCATCTAATTATTTATCCTTGAAAGATGTTGTTGATATCGCCGAAAAATATGACATCAAAAAAATCTATCTCGATCAATTTTATAACTTAGATATGATTTCACATCAGGTCGGTATGGATATATACCGTGAAGTGTATTTTTACGCATTGATGAAGGGAATTCAGGTAACTGGTCCTTGGTCCAGAGTTTTAAAAACTCACCAGGGTTTTACAAAAAAACGCGATGTCTTACATGAGCAGTTATCAATTGAAGTAAATATCGATGGCACGTTTTATTTTCCAGGCAGTGTAGAAACAAAAAAAGAAATTCGAAACATTAAAGAGCTTAATTCTCTTTTTAGTAACGGGGATGCCGAAAAAATCATTGAAAAAATGAAAGTGAAGTTTGATAAAAAATGCGAAGGTTGCTCTATTATTGATCAGTGTTATGGTTCTGCAATTCAACAGGTTCATTATCATATTAGTAGTGATGCTGATCCCGGTGTGAGCTGCAATTTCTTTAGAGATTGGTGCGGGTTTTTAATGAGACCAGTTCAATATAAAAAATTTGAAAAATTTGAAATAATATCTTTGATCAGTCTTGATGGTACAGACGTTATGGTATCGAAAATTGTTTCTGCTATTTCAATGCTCGAAAAAAAGTTGTGGAAATTAAATTCCAAGATAGTTTTTAATATTGTGGAATACACCGAAGAATTAAGAGCTGTTTCCGGCCAGAATAATTTGCCTAACTGGGTAAAGGCCACGACAGCAGGTGATAGCTTTTTTTATCATGTGGGTACGGAGCTTACACCGGCCTTGATTCATGAATTGACACATCTGTTTATCGCACAAAAAAAACTTCAGCTGCCAGAATGGATGACTGAAGGGTTGTGTGAGTGGATCCAAAATTCAGAATTAGATATGTATTTAGTTAAAAAATCTATGGTTGAAAAAAACCTTTTTTCCTTGATTGAAGAAATGGAATTTGGAAAAATACTATTAATTGAACTTGATAATAAAAAACCTTTTGAAAATCCATTATATATTCAGGCCAAAGGTTTTGTCGGTTTTTTGATCAAAGAGTTAGGTCAGGAACAATTTAATTTATTAATAGAAACCACTATTACTAATGATCTGGAATCATCACTGAAAGTGATGAAGCTAAAAACACTGCATGAATATATTATAAATTTCTGTAGCGAGGTTTTTTCTCAGAGGTTAGTTAGCAATGGCTAAAAAGGGACTTTGGGTAATACCATTAGATAAGATTCCTGATGATATGACAGTTCATCAATACATTCTTCATTTCACAGATATAAAAAGTAAAATTGATCAGTTTAAAAAAATTAAAACTCCGGATTATATAGAGCTTCCTTTTAATTTTGAATTTGAAAATTTAGTAAAATCAGTACATGAAGGTATTGAACAATTTGGAATGTATAATTTTTCTTATAATCTTCAAAGTGACTTATTAGATAATTCATATATTTCCAGTTCATTAACATGGAATCCGGATGCGATTGATAAAGTTTCAAATAATCCTCATATGGCAACATTAGGATCTTCAATCTTAAAATCAGGCTCGGCTTCCGCGTATGAGAATAAGAAAAATTTAAAAAATACATATAATGACAGTTATTCTTTTAGAGAAAGGACTCCACTAGCGGATCATGGACAAATAAAAATTTTATTAGATAGTTTTCAGAGAACAATTATACGTTCCAGAATTTCCAAGGTAGTTGCCGGCAAGGAAGCTTCTACTAAAAGTAATTTCACATGGCACAATGATGAAGAAGTTTTCATTAATTTGAGAGTAAATATTCCAATTCAAACGACTCCTAATTATACAATCCAGATAATTGTTGATTCATCTGGGGATAAGATTCTAATTACTGAATTTGAACTTAAAAAAAATTATGCGTATGTATACGACACTAATAAATATCATCAACCGCATTGTAAAAAACTGGAATCAGTTGATCGAATTAATCTGATTTGTGGCGTCTCACCCTGGTTTGATTTCGATAAACAACTGCAAGCGTGGGTTTCTAATGAGTATTATGGTGAAATGCACCCTTTTGATATGTTTGTTAAGGGTCTAATTACATCCACGGTGTAATTATTTGAATTCATAAGGCCTGGCTTTTCGTAATGCCCACTTTTAGACCACCTGTTCATAATCTATATAGCTGATTTCACTATTTTTTTGCTAAGAATTGCGATAAAAGACAATCAAACTTACAATAGTAATACGACCCTTAAATAGAGAAACATAAAATATGAGTGATCCTACTGACAAAAAGAAATCTGAATCAAATGATTCTGAAAAAAAGCTTATCAACATAGATAAGAATAATTTTGGCGGACTCGCACCACTGACAGCTGCACAGGTAATCGCTCTGTTTATTAAAACAGATGTAACGATGGCCGGACCTTGTTATTAAGCAATTTTTCTATTTGTGGATTAATAGGAACTATATTCAAGTTCCGAACAAGCCTCGAGACTTTTTTTCAATAAATCTTCGCTCACTGTATGAATGGACTTCGTATAAAATAAATAATCCATATAAGTTTTCCCAAATTCTATGATGAAGAACAACTATAATTATTTTTCCAGACCGCTAAAAATCTCTTCAACTATTTTATGTGCGGCTTCAATCGGAGTAATGTTTGAATTGTTGATAGATTCTACAAATTCATTAAAATGTTTATTCAACTTCTTGCTGACATGAATTTTATTAAAAATAAGATCTTTAATAAGTGAGTTATACCAGTCAATATTCTGTGCTTGACGCTTCTTATTCCATTGTTGATTTTGAATAGCTAGATTTTGAAAGTTCATGAACAATTTATAAAGCTCTTCACTACTCTTTGTCTGGAGAGAAGAATTTAATAGAACTTCTGTATTCCAAAAAGAAGAGTGGGTTGTAATTTGCAAGGCAGATTGATATTGGGCCTGGGTTTGTGTAGCAATTTTTAGGTTTTCACCATCAGCTTTGTTAATAACAATTGAATCGGCCAATTCAAGAATCCCTTTTTTTATTCCCTGGAGTTCATCGCCTCCATTTGGAAGTATCATTAGAAGAAAAAAATCTACCATTCTTGCAACTTCAAATTCTGACTGACCAACACCTACAGTTTCGATAATAATAAAATCAAAACCGGCAGCTTCACAAAGCAATATTGCTTCTCTCGTTTTTTGAGCAACACCACCAAGTGTACCGCTAGTCGGACTTGGACGAACAAAAGCATTAACTTCATTCGCCAGTTTATCCATTCGTGTTTTATCACCTAAAATACTTCCCCCCGAAGTGGGAGAGCTTGGATCAATTGCCAGTACTGCAATCTTATGATTTTTTGAGATGACGTGCTGACCGAAAGTTTCAATGAAGGTAGATTTTCCTACACCCGGTGTACCGGTCACTCCAAGGCGAAAACTTTTTCCTGTGTAAGGAAGTATTTTTTTTAGTAAATCCTGTGCTGCTAACTGATCCTGCGGTCTGGAAGACTCAATCAGCGTGATCGCCTTTGAAAGACTTCTCCGATCACCTGATTTTAACTTTTCTATATCAATATCAACCATTCAGATTTTCCTCGATTGATTTCAGTACTTCACTCGCAGAAATAGAAATCGCAGTACCTGGCCCGAAGATGCCCTTTACTCCAGCTTTATATAAAAATTCATAATCCTGCTTCGGAATGACCCCACCGCAAACTACAATAATATCATTTGCGCCAAGTTCGTTTAGTTCTTTGATTAATTCTGGAATTAGCGTTTTATGTCCTGCTGCTTGTGAGGAAACACCAACAACATGTACGTCATTTTCCAATGCATGTTTGGCAACTTCTTTTGGTGTTGAAAAAAGAGGAGCTATATCAATATCAAATCCAAGATCAGCAAATGATGTTGCGATGACTT
The DNA here is from genome assembly GCA_014378525.1 of Bacteriovorax sp. Lineage (GTDB taxonomy): Bacteria > Bdellovibrionota > Bacteriovoracia > Bacteriovoracales > Bacteriovoracaceae > Bacteriovorax. The sequence continues at coordinate 25,003 of JACMNL010000072.1, read as the reverse complement.
TAGCGCCTCTATCATGTCCGTCCTGACCCATCTTTGCGACAAGCATTCTTGGTCTTCTGCCGTGTTTTTCTACAAAAGATTTAATTTGATCCTGAATCATTTTCCATCCCTCATCATGTTCAAAAGATTGTCCATATACACCTGAAACAGTCTGGTTGGTCGCATTGTATCTTCCCCATACTTTCTCAAGCGCATAGGTAATTTCACCGACACTTGCACGCGCTCGAGCTGCTTTTACGGCCAGATCAAGTGCATTGCCTTTACCAGTTCGGGCATATTCTGTCAGGTCTTCCAGAGTGGCCATGACTACTTCGTCATCTCTATTGCTGCGAAGGTGATCCAGTCTTTCAATTTGTGATTTACGGACTTTTTCATTATCAATATCCAGGATATCAATATGATCTTCATTTTTTAATTTATATTTATTAACACCAACAATAACATCTAGACCTTTATCGATGCGAGCTTGTTTTCCTGCTGCTGACTTTTCAATGTTAAGTTTAGGAATTCCTGTTTCAATAGCTTTCGCCATTCCACCTTGTTTTTCTACTTCAAGAATAATTTCCCAGGCTTTGTCTGCCATTTCTTGTGTCAGCGATTCCATCATATAAGATCCGCCCCAAGGATCTACAACCTTAGTGATTTGTGTTTCTTCCTGTAAAACAATCTGAGTATTGCGCGCAATTCTGGCAGAAAAATCTGTAGGCAAAGCGATGGCCTCATCAAAAGCATTTGTATGAAGTGATTGTGTACCACCAAAAATTGCTGCCATGGCCTCAACGGTAGTGCGAATAATATTATTATACGGATCTTGCTCAGTAAGAGACCAGCCGGAAGTTTGACAATGGGTTCTTAGAATTTTTGAATTAATATCTTTTGGATTATAACTTGAAACAATTTTATCCCATAAAAATCTTGCAGCTCTGAGTTTTGCAATTTCCATATAGAAATTCATTCCGATACCAAAAAAGAATGAAAGTCTTGGAGCAAACAGATCAATGTCCAGGCCGGATTTTATAGCAGTATCAATATATTCTTTTCCATCAGCTAGAGTGTATGCAAGTTCTAACACTGCATCAGCTCCAGCTTCCTGCATGTGATAACCAGATATACTGATTGAATTGAATTTTGGCATATGGGTTGATGTGTAGCCAAAAATATCAGCAATGATTTTCATCGAAGGACCTGGAGGAAAGATATAAGTATTTCTCACCATGAATTCTTTTAAGATATCATTCTGGATTGTGCCTGATAATTTATCAGGTGAAACACCTTGCTCTTCAGCTGCCACGATATAACTAGCCAGCACTGGAAGAACTGCACCATTCATTGTCATAGATACGGAAACTTTATCCAATGGTATTTCATTGAATAGTATTTTCATGTCTTCAACAGAATCGATAGCAACTCCGGCCTTTCCTACATCTCCAGCAACGCGAGGATGATCAGAATCGTAACCTCTATGTGTTGCTAGATCGAATGCAACTGATACGCCCTGACCACCTGAGGCCAGTGCTTTTCTATAAAAATTATTCGATTCTTCCGCAGTAGAAAATCCGGCATACTGTCTGATGGTCCATGGCCTTCCGACATACATACTGGCCTTCGGGCCGCGTATGAAGGGTTCAAGCCCCGGCATTGTGTCTGTATATTTTAAATCTTTAATATCAATACGTGTATAAAGCGGCTTTACGACAATCCCTTCGGGGCTTTTCCACGCTAAATCTTCAATTTTTTTACCTTTAGATTCTTTGGCTGCAAGCTTAGTCCAGTCTGAAAGAGTAGAGGGTTTAGGTTCATAGCTGTTGCCCATGAAAAACATCCTTAAATAATAGGGAATTAATTACCTAGATTTTAGAGTGAAATCAGAATGAAGTAAAATCTAATATGGTCCTGCTTTCTGGCAGACTACTCTGGAGGAAAACTGTTATGAGTCAAAATACAAAACTAGTTTTAGACAGCAGTTTACAGATTTTTTTCTTTGACCATTTACAGGAATTCAATAAACGGGCACTCAGGCCTCTCCGTATGGAAACAATTTTTTATTCGAGTATTGTGATGGATAATTTTGGCGATTCATCAAAATTATTTGAGCAGGTTAATAATAAGGCGCGAGAAAAAATTCTAGGCATCAAACTGATGGAGTCATCTCAATTTCCAAAAGAAAAACAAAAACACATACTAAAAGATATTGCAGAAACATCACTGTTTATTTGCGGATATTTTGCTGATTCTCTCAATCGAAAAATTATTGATGCAAAATATTATGAAGATTTGGGAAAAATTGCATACACAAGATTAAATTCATTTTCTCCTGAAGCTTATGATGTACCATCTTTTTATCAACTGATGGCAAGGCAGTTCAGCGATGTGACGCTTCTAATGAATCTTGTCGCACAAAAATATTCGAAAGATTCAGATCCTGCCATGCCATGGCTCTTACTTCAGGACAGAAAAAATTCTTATTAAGCTTTTGTTTCTCGCCCAACTATAATTGTATTCCATTTCTGTGAAAGAACTTTTTTAATATTTTTTTGAAAATCATCATACTTCAGATCTTCAATTTCTTTATTGCCTTTGTAGTAATAATCTAACCCTTGAGCTTGTAAAACTGGGACAGAGTAGATGCTGGCAAAATCTTCATTCGTTTGAACATTAATAAGATTTTGTCCCTTTATCATTGTTTTAATTCTTTCAAAATCTTCTCTAGGAAGACCGTTTTCTTTAATTCTACCAATGAGATCTTTAATTGCAGCAATGGCCGGTTTAACCTTATCAAAACCAGAAGCCATATAAATTCCAAAGTAACCGCCTTCAATCGCCGCAAAATGCACAGGTTGAGCCGAATAACAAAGGCCCTGACGGTCACGTACTTCTACAAAAAGTTCAGATGATTGTCCTGACAAATGAGATGCGAGCATTTTTAAATATAAATTTTCAGGTGAACCCATTTTCCCACAAGGAATTCCATGAAAAATCTGAGTCTGTTCTCGATTGAATAAAATAAATTTTTCTACGCCAACAGTTGGCTTATATTTTTTGAAATTAAGGGCCTTACTTTTTCTTGGGGCCAGGCTCTCAAACATAGGTTCAAGCGTAGCTAAAACTTCCTGCAATTCACTATCACCACAATAAGTGATCAACACTTCCTGATTCTTTAAATTCTTTTTATGAGTATCAATCAGGTTTTTTTGAGTAGTCGCTTTAATAGATTTCTCAGTACCAATTGGATTCAAAGCATATGGATGTTTATCAAAAAATAATCGCTGTGCTTCTTTGAAACATTGTTTAACAGGATCTTCCTTTTGATTAACCAGGCCTCGCAAAGAAAATTGCTTTTCATGACTTAAGTATTTGGCAGGCATATCTGGAGAAATGAATGCTCCTGTGAAGTGAGTAAATAATTCCTGAAAGTTTTCACTTAATCCATGCATTAAAAGCCCATATGCATTTTTGCCTGAAAATCCGGAAATACTTGCAGATTTTTCTTCGAGTGATTTTTTAATTTTATCATAGCTGACCTTGTTGTGGCCTTTTGTGAGCATTGAACTCAGCAAGTGGTAAGTTCCGTTATTTTTTGCTGTTTCTTCAGTTAATCCGCCTCGAAGATATGCGTGAAGAACAAATGTAGGAGTCATTTTATTCTGACGGTAGATAAAAGTTACACCAGGTTTAACTTTAATTAGCTGCACTTGCTGATCAAATTTTGAACCTTCAGTCTTATATTTTGATTTTATACCCGTGGTTAACTTTTTCTTGAGGGCCTTAAATTTATTCTGAAGACTGACCAATTCTTTTTTGCTTTTGGCAGCATCAGCTTCTTTTGGAAGTTGTAGTGTCATGTGAATATTATTAGAAAATATATTCTTTAAAGACTGATTAACCGCACTTGGAGTAGTATTTTTAATTCTATCAATGAATTCTTCTTCGCACTTAATATCACCGCTTTGAGCATAACTATGTCCCAGTGAGAAAGAGAATGATTCAATAGACTCTCTTTCATAAATCTTTGAAGAAAGATATTGATTCTTAATTTTTTGGATTTCATCAGTGGCCAATCCTTTATCAAGAGCTTCTTCAACAGTCACCATAAATTTCTTTAGAAGTTCTGCCATGTTTTTGTAAGGGAACACTAGTCTGATAAAGTGAGCGCCACCTTTAGACATGAACATCGTAGAGGCTGATGCAGAGTTTGCCAGCGTTTTATCGAGAACGAGAGAGTCATATAATCTTGATGTTTCACCGAAGCCAAGGCAATTGACGGCCAGGTCTTCACTAGCAGCATCTTTATCAAGATACTGTGGAGCCTTAATAACCATAGTCAATGTAGCCATACCAACTTCTTTCTGGTGAATTTCAAGAGTAGATTCTTTTTTTAATTCAAACCCTGGAAAAGCACTTTCTGGACCACTGGGTAATTTATATTTTTCAATTACTTTAACGAGTTCATCTTTTTTTGTTATATCTCCAGCGACGATAAGAAGTGAGTTCGATAGATTGTAAAAATTATTTCGGAACGAATGTAGTTGTTCTCTTGAAAAATTCTTTATTGTATCTTCTCTTCCAAGAATCGGGTGCGCATAACTTCCTTCGAAAGAAGCGGCCTGAAGTTTTGAGAAAGCAAACTGGCTTGGACTATCAATAGATCGACGATACTCTTCAAATACTACTCCACGCTCTGGAATTAAATCTTCTTCCTTGAATAAAGGATTAGCGACCATATCCATAAGGATGTTGATAGTATCATCTAGTTTAGTATTGGGTGTATTGATGTAGTAACAAGTGTAATCAAAAGAAGTGAAAGCATTAATTTCTCCACCAAAAGTTTCAACTTCATGAGCGATCTTTGCACCAGGTCTGGTTTCAGTTCCTTTAAAAAACATATGCTCTAAAAAATGTGCAATTCCTTCATTGTCATGCTTCTCTAGTGCGCTTCCTGCACGAAACCAGATTTGAACTGTCGCTGCAGTTGAACCTGGCGAATGGACAAAAAGTGTCTTTAGATTGTTTTTTAAAGTGCACAGTTCATATTGCATATTGGTATTTCCTTATATTCTTTTAATATGGTCTCAATGATCTTATTATACCTGTAAGTATAAAACACCACATAATAGAAATTTTCTATGAATAAGAAGCTTCTTGAAATGAAAAAAAACATTGAATCTCTTTATTTGCATTTTCCTTTCTGCAGGCACCTTTGCAATTATTGCGATTTTTATAAAAAAGTTCCTAAAAACCGTGATCTTGAACTTAATGACTTTCATGGTTATCTGGATGCTGCATATGTAGAACATGAGAAATTGATCAAAAAGAATGGTTATTCCTGGGTACCCTTAAAAACACTTTATATAGGTGGAGGAACTCCTTCTTTGTGGGGTCTTGAAGGTACCAGATACCTAGAATCTTTTTTTATTAAAAATAATATTCAACTCTCTTCTGATTGTGAATTCACTCTGGAAGTAAATCCCGGAAGCTGGTCTCATGAGATTTTGTCTGAGTGGAGAAAAATAGGAGTGAATCGATTCTCTTTAGGCATTCAATCAATGGATGGTCAGGTCATTAAAAACCTGGATCGGGTTCATACAATCGATGATGTATATGAAACGTTAGAATATTTTCATAAGGAAAATTTAAATTTCTCTGTAGATTTTATGTTAGGCCTTCCATATTCAAATGATCTTAAAAGAGATGTTATTAGTGAGCTTAAAAGAGTTCTTAATTATTCGCCTAAGCATTTTAGTGTTTACATCCTAACTGTAAAAAACAATTATACTCATTTTGCTCAATTGCCCAATGAGGAATGGATTGAAAAAGAATATCTAGATGTGGCCGATTTTTTAAAAAATGCAGGTTATAGTCATTATGAAGTTTCAAATTTTGCCCTTCCTGGATTCGAATCAAAACATAATTTAAATTACTGGAAATCCAGTACTGTCGCGGCCCTGGGACCATCGGCCACTGGTTTTTTAGCAGAAGAAAAGATCAGGTATAAATGGAAAACGAAAGAAGCCGTCTTGGAAGAAGAGATTCTCAATAACAAAGAATTTGAGTTGGAGGAATTATATACGTCCCTTCGCTCAATAGGTATTAATATACTGGAAAAAATAGAGAGTAATCCTCAGTGGAATGAAGTGAGTCATAAATGGGAAGAAGATGGAACGGCCAAGATTTCGAACGGTCACCTTTCACTTACGAGCAAAGGATTTTTACTATTAGACTCATTAATGAACGACCTTTTCATTAAAAAATTAATATAGCCTAACACCATATAATAACGTTTTGATATGGCTTATCCATAGAGTCAAATATTAAAACCTAAGGTCATTCTCAAATGAATTTGCACTTGGGGTTTGTAGATGCGCTAATAAGTTGTTACCATTTTCCGTATGTATGCAATAAATTTATTTAAAAATGATCCTATAAGGATCTCGATTCATAAAAATGAATTCACTTTTATTAGACTGCCTTCAAGCTTTCATTCCATAACTGATGAGGAAGTTGAATTACAGATTAATAAATTAGCCGAGATGAGCGAAGAAATTTATATTTCTGTAAACGACACATTGAAAGGACTTGAGCCTGATGTTTTGTTTGATGCTAAAAAGGCAAAGTGGGTTGGATTTACGGTAACCTTAAACGAGAAAAGCAGCGACTCTACTGGCAGCTCGATTTTTTCGAATATTGATGCTGATGCAATTAAGAAATTTTCTATAATTTTAGACCAAGTAAAGTATAAAGGGTCTGTGATTCCAGAAATTACTTTTTTATCTGATTACACATTAGGCCCTACAATCTGGGAATTTTTTCAACGTTTTAATCTTCCATTTATTTTTCTTCGTATGCCGGGGGAACCAAAAGGGCAGGATGTTAAGCGAGTTAAAGAAGCTTTTGAATATTTGAGAATTAGAGGTTTCAAGAAAAAAATTTATTTTAATTTTGATAACCCATACTGGGATGAGTGGAATAAAAAAACACTTAATACTTTTTCAGGTATTACTACTGTCCATATAGATCTTTCAAACAAATGCACTCACTCATGTGTTTTTTGCGGTTTATGGGGGCCTGATTTTATAGAAGAATCCAAGAAAAATTCTGGCACTAATAAGCTCGATGATAATTTAAAAAATTTCATGAACAGGCAAATGCCACATGAGAAGGCAATTGAGATTCTTGAAAGTCTTCCATTTACAGTTAAAGAAGTGCAGTTTGGCGGAGCCGGTGATCCATTAACACATCCCAATTGGCTGGATATTATCAGCAGTTGGCGAAATCGTGGAATGCAGATCGAAGTCCTGAGTAATTATGAATATCCAAGTATGGCCGAATTAGATTTTTTACATCAACTTGGAAAAGGCGGAAAAAAGTTCAGATTTATAGTAAACGTTTCTGCTGCCTCAGCTGATGTTTATAAAACAGTCAGACCACGTCAGACAAAAGAAGTATTTGATAAAGTAATTTCTAATATTCGTTATAGTGCAATGTTGAGAAATAGGGATGGTTTTGGAATTGAAGTTGTCATGCTTCAGATTATTAATCTCTATAATTATAAAGAAGCCGTAAAGATGATTGAGCTTGCAGCAGAGCTTGGCGTAGCTGTCTGGCTCAAGCCACTTGAAGTGCACGGACCCATCCATAAAAAATTTATAATTCCACAAGCAGAATATGAAGAGTTTAAAGATTTGATGTCCCAGGTCCTGGTAAAAGCTGAGGAGCTGAAAGTTAACCTGCTTTTCAAAGAGTATATTGAAAAAATAGCGATAGCATGAACTAGAGGTTTTTATGGATGAATTAGATATCACTGAGCCGAGTGAAATTGAAGAAGCTAGTTTTAAAACAGGTGTCATTAACGGAAATTTACCTGGTGATTTATATCAGAGAATTCCGTGCACGATTGCTTTTACATATGTTCGCTTTGAGGTGGATGGAAATGTTAAGGCATGCTGTATTTCTCCATTTAATATGGGAAATATAAATGAAACAAGCTTTGATGAAGTTTGGCATTCGGCAAGTTATTATTCATGGAGAGCAAAGTTTCTACATATCCATAAAAGAAAGTTTCACTTAAAGGACTCAGAGTTTGGTTTTTGCCAGATCTGTTCACATGTTAACAATAATACTGACTTTGCTGAACTGTTGAACATTAAAAGAGAAGATGAATGATTTTTGAGTCTAATGAAAAAAAATTCATTGGAGAAACTGAAAAATTTAAATTTTACTTTATAGAGGGTGATGTCCCTTCAACCAGTTTGCACGATCTTTTTAAAGTGAAAAGTCACAAAACAGGTGAAGAATCGGTTTTGATTTTAACGCTAAAGTATCCTTTGTCTGAAAATGCGCTTCCTTGTTTTACTTATAAGTATGATGAAAAATTAAAGAAAAATGTTTATCTTGAAAACTTTTATTCTTTTTCACATGGATTTGTTCATGCGAGAAATTTCCTTCAGGATAACTTTAGAAATTCTCACGATCTTGATCTTGTCGTTTTTGATCATGGCCATGATATTGATCCTTTTCCAGGAGGAAAGATCTATTTTTTTGAAGGTCACGATAACCAGTTCAAAGAAAATATTGATTTTATAAAATATCCTCAATCATTTATTTTTGGAGGTTGCTCTGGAGATTGGGATGGTGATGGATATCCCGAGCTGATGGTATTCAATCTATTTTATAGGGACTCGGCCACTTCACTTTTCTTGATAAATGAGCAAGGTAAAAGCATGACTTCTGGCAAAGACAGATTGCCAAATATTATAAACGATAGAAAGTTTATACCTCTTTCTGGAACTAAATTTAAAGATTCGAAAGGAAGACTAAACCTTGCATTGGGATCACTTGGAAACGATTTTCCGTACGAATGTGAAATCATTCTAAAAAATAATGGCGAAGGATATTTTCTGGATAAAGACATTAAGAATTTTCCAAAAAGAAGAATGGGTGATGATTGGTGCTGTATAGATATGAAGACAGTGGATTTTAATCCAGACAATTCACTAGAGGGAATGTTAGCTCTTTATCATGATGCAAAAGTTCAGAATGCTTATGTTGAATACTACGAGCAAGGGGACGATTGCGAGTTCTCTTTTAATGGGGATGAATCGCCTGTTTTTGAAACTAAGGGTGTCTGGCTGGCAAGAATGGGTCTGATAAAAATAGATAAAAACAGCACAGGAAAAGATGGAATTCTGATGGTTAAAGCAAGAGGACTTCAAGAGTATGTCCCACAAGAATATTATGTGACTTTATTAAAGTTTGATAAAGATAAGAAAAAATTTGTAGATTTAACAGAGCTACTAGAACCTTTAAAGGGAAAAGAATTTATTAATTATATTGAAATTGAAAATAAGGAAAAAATGATAAGCGATTTTATTTTCATTGATCCTGTTGGAAATCAATATTTTTGTGAATCGAAGTAAGAGGTAATTTATGCACGGCGATTCAATAATGGATGAATATAACGAAACGAAAAAGAAGCTCGACTCAGTGTCGGCATCTTTTTGTCTGGCAAAGTGGTATCAAGTGACGTTGCATTTGCAAAATGGGAATAATCATTCTTGCCACCATCCCAACACTCATCAACCGACACTGGCAGAGCTTAAAGCGGATCCAAGCGCATTACATAATACAGCTTTCAAAAAAAATATCAGAAAATTAATGTTGAAAGGTGTTCGCCCTAAAGAATGCGAATACTGCTGGAAAATCGAAGACACTCCTGGTGAACACTACAGTGACAGGCATATTAAAAGTAATGATGCTTGGGCAAAACCTTATTTTGAGGAAGCCCTGAAAGCAGGCGGTAAAGATAATGTTAACCCTAAATATTTAGAAGTAAGTTTTAGTAATTCATGTAATTTTAAATGTTCTTATTGTCTTCCACATATCTCCAGCAGCTGGATGAAAGAATTAAAGCAATTTGGCAATTACGATACTCAATCAGCTCATCACGCTTATCCGAGAGAAGATAAAATGCCGATACAGGATTCTGAAAATAATCCTTATGTAAAAACTTTTTGGGAATGGTGGCCCTCTCTGTATCAAGACTTGAAAGTTTTAAGAATCACTGGAGGCGAGCCTCTTTTGGTTCCAGATACTTTCAAAGTACTGGAGTATGTAGCAACTCATCCGAATAAAGATTTAAGTCTGGCAATTAATACAAATCTTGGCGTAGATCAAAAATTCGTTAATAAAGCAGTTACTAGTATCAAGAAAATTCTTCAATCAGAACACTTGAAAGATATTACTTTATATACGAGTCTCGATACATGGGGACCACAGGCAGAATATATTCGTTTTGGGCTAAATTTAGAGTTATTTAAATCAAACCTTTTTCACGTATTAGATTCAATTCCTGACATAAAAATTGCATTTATGTGCACATATAATCTGCTTTCAGTTACTGAATTTCGTCAATTTCTGGAATTTATACTGGAAATTAAAAATAAATACACTAATCCAAAAAATCCACATGAATCGAGAATTATCCTGGATATTTCTTATTTAAAAGACCCGCATTTCATGTGTGCCAATTTAGTAGACACAAATTTACTGGATAGTATGAAGTCTGATTTAAACTTTATGAAGGCAAATTCAGACAGTTTTAAAAATGGAAAAAGTATAGGTTTTAATGACTATGAATTAAATAAGATGGAAAGACTTGTTGGTTTTGCTGCCATTGGAGTTGAGCCTAATTTTAAAAAAATGCAGTTATCTGATTTGTACAAATTTTTTTCGGAGTATGACAGAAGAAGAAAAACGAATTTCGAAAAGTTGTTCCCACGTTATCTTGAAATGTATTATCAAGGAAAATCTTATGTTGAAGAAAAATTATTGAGTAAGCAGGCAGATATTTCATGAAAAAAATATTAATTATCAAATCATCTAAGCAATCTACCTGGGGGAGCTGCAAGGTTATCTCACCCAACCTGGTTTTAGCATACGAACAAAATAAAGATTTTTTTGATATACAATATTTCGAGCTACCTGAATCTTTTATAAGAGAAGAAATCAACGAAGGGGCAAGCCACATAATATCTCTTGCAAATAAGATAAAAGATTTTGAACCAGACAGTTTAGTTTTTATTGATCACTTGCCTCATCCGGTAAGAATTTTAAACACCCTTGCATATTTCATCGTTGTTCGCTCAATGCCTCCTTTGGTTTTTCACATGTATGGGGATTTTACATATTTTGCTAAAGACTGGGCAAACCTCAATACCAGGTTTAAGAATCACCCAATTAAGTTCATTGCAGCTTCAGAGGCCCAAAAAAATCTGATGAATTTTTTTCTTAATGATAATAAATGCACAGAACAGTATCTCTTTCCAGTAAATGAAAATGAGTATTTTTTCAATCCTGTTGAGCGCGCTTTATTTCGCAATCAAATGAATGTGAGACCAATGGAACCGGTTATCCTGTATTCTGGAAGAATCAGCCTGCAGAAAAATGTTGATGTTCTGGTACGTGAGTTCACTCATATAGTAAAAGCGACAAAACATGATGTTCATCTTTGGATAGTTGGTACCTTCGATGACATTGGTGCAACTTTCATGGGAGTTAAAAACCATGATGGATTCATGTATTCTAAAATGCAAAAAGTACTTTCAGGTCTTGACCCCGAGGTCGCAAGACTGGTGAAGTTTTTGGGATTACAAAAGAAAGGAGAACTTAGAAAGATAAAAGCTGCGGCCGATATGTTTATGAGTTTTAGCCTATATCACGATGAGGACTACGGTATGTCCCCCGCCGAGGCACTTGCGAGTGGCCTTCCCACTCTTCTTACAAACTGGGGTGGTTATTATTCATTCGCTTCCGGTAACAAATGGAATTGCAAGTTAGTGCCAGTTGAAATTACCAAGTATGGACATAAAATTCATACTAAAAAAATCCATGAATTTTATACTGATTTTACCCAGTCATATATAAATGAAAATGACAGAAAACGATGGAGTAATGAATTTTTATCAGAGTTTGGTGTTGTCGGAAGCGCACATAAGCTTCGAACAATACTAGATAAAGATTTTGAAAATTTTACTGGATTTCATTGGAATCTGGAGCATTTTTCAAATTTATACTGGGCCGTTGATATTGGTAAAGAAATCAATATTCATTTAAATCCATCAGTGGATACTTTTTATCATCAAGTCTATAAGAACTATATTAAAAATTTAAATATTGAGAATGAGCTATGAGTGAAATAAGCAAAAAAAATGATTTTGAATACATCCAGTGGGGATATGATTTAATTCAGAATGCCTACCTTAATAAGAAAGAAGAATTGGCCAGCCATGATGATCTTTATAAAAATTACCTAGCGCCATTTTCGTTTGAAGTTTACGGGCCAACCAATCCATTCTTTATTTATAACGGCCATGGGCTGATGGAGTTAAAAGATCTTCCATCGTGGACCTTGCGTGATGGAATTGTACCTTTAAGTATATTCTTCAAAGAAGTAACTCCGGATCAAGTAACAAGCAAAGTTTTTATTCATAAAGATTTATGGTTTATCGTGCCTGAAAATTGGCGTAATAAAATCCAATTTTATTCAATCGAAGCAGACAATATTTATGACAAAAATAATCTTCCCGAAAAAATATTTGTTTCGGGAATCCTGAATTCAACTCTTGCGGAGCCTGAAGATTTTAATGACAGCCTCAAGTATTTAGCTGATACATTGGGGAAAGAAAACTTAGAGGAAATTGAAATTTTTGCTTATTTTCCTGATAAGAGAAATGACCTTTGGGGCTCATGGGATGAAGAAAACGTTTTAAAGTATTCTAAAGCAATCTTCCAAAATTTGAAAATAGATATAAAAGTTCCTGAATGGAGAATGATCCATACTGAAGGCGATTATAAAAATTGTCTATATCATGAAGTTAATAACGGTTTATTTGTTAAGGATAGCTACTTAAATCATTTCGTTCTTTCCAGAGGTGGTGGATTAGTTCGCACAGCTCCGCAATTAATTGACGAACATTTTACATTGGTAAAAGAATCAAGACTTTCGATATATCACAAAATATGCATTCATGAATTAAATTACGAAGGATTAAGTAAATATTCTGATCCTTTTGAACTAGAACATTTTGCTTATTTTAAGAAAATAATTGAAGCCGGGCAGGGGAACAAAAAACTCAATTTTCATTGGGAAAAATGGTATGCAAGTTATCTTAAAAAATTTTTTAAATCTAAAAAACCAAATAGTTTTATATAATTTTTTTGGTCTGATCTAATAAAAAAACAATATAATCATCGATAGTATTGATTAATACATTACTATCGTTCTTTAATTTGCCAGCTGGAATTTGTGAGCGTTCAATAGCATTTCGAAGATTTGTTAAATGGGCAAAACCGGACGAATCATTAAAAATCCATGGCTGACTCATCATCGCCCAAATTTCCCATTTAACCTGATCTAAAAAAATTTTGATTTGAAATTCAGTAACAGAATTGAAAGTCATATCTTGATAACAAAACAGATGAGGGAAAAAGATAAGATAGAAATTTTTGTTTGTAGTATTTTTATCAAAGTATAAGTAAAGATCGGTTTTCTCTCTAATAACCTGGTAAAGCATGACAATATCACTGATGAAAACCAGTGAATCCTCTGAAAATTTTCTTTGCATTACACCTGTGAGTACATCGGTTGAATTATTTTCAACTGTAATTACAAATTCATCTACTGGAAAAATTTTTTTAAGATGATAATTCCATTTTTTCACCTCACGGTGATTAAGCTTTTTTTGCAGATCTGTTTGTATTGAAAAAAAAATTCTTAAAAAATATACAATTTTTTCATTCTCTGAAACAGACACTTTTTTTGATAGTTTTATAACTAGACCAGGATCTCTTTGTAATTCGAGAGAGTTAATTAAATTTAAACTTCGATCCAGAGAAAATGGATAATAATAATTTATTTCTTTTATAATAAGGAAAAAAGAAGCTACTTTTTTTGTTGAATTAATTTTTGCTAATAAATGATCGTCGTCATTGAAAAAGACCGTTAAGTCTAAATCCGATTTTCCAAATGAGAAATAATCTTCACATATACTGTTTCGATACCAGGTTTTTACTTTTGAATTCAGGAAGATTGAAAGTACAAATGTAAATGTATAATAGAAAATTTTATAAATTATTTTTCCGAATATTTTCATTTAAATATATGTCGTAATTAATTTTCTAAAATGTTTAAAGGATTGATTTTGCAACTCCCGCACAAGGCCAAAGCTGTAGAAAAATAAAATAAAAAAATGAAGCCCAATGAATCCGGGATGGAAAGTTTTCAATCTGAAAATGCCAAATATGTATGTAGTAATAATATAACCAATAAATAAGTGCTTCAAAATTGAAAAAGGATTAAAAATCCAAATTAAAAAAAGCAGATTGAAGAGTAAGGGGCAAAAATATATTAATTCATTTCTCAATGGCATTTTTAAATAATTCTGAATACGAGATTCACCGCTCTTAAGAACTGATTGGGCCAGTTTCTCCAGAGTTGTTTTTCTCGAATGATAAACAAACATCTGAGGGTTGTAGAAAATTTTTTTCTGCTGAAGTTTTAATTCTTTAAGCAAATAGTTTTCTTCATTTCTAAAAAGACTTTCTTCGAAAGTATGCCCTTCATTGATGAAAATATCTTTTTTGATCCATAGATTACATAAGATAAGTTCTGATTCGTTAGAGTGATGATTTACAAATTTTGAGAATGATGAATGACGTTTGAAAGTTAGTCCCATGCAAAATGGAGAAGAGATCGCCAGGCCAATTAGCCTTTGTAGAGAAGAGGCCACGGGAGGTGTCCTGTCTGGTCCACCAAGCACTTCCCAGTCTGAAGAAAAATCAATAGCTGAGAAGTAGTTCGGGGGAAGGAAACAGTCATCATCTAGAAAAAAAAGATATTCACCATTTGCCTTACTAATACCTACATTTCTAGCATGTGCAGGCGTACTTGCTTTAATCATATAACAGCAATGGGCGGGATATAAAGTACGCATCCTTTCAACATATGAATTCTCACCATTGTAGATAACAATGGTCTCAAAAGGTAATGAGAACCTCTGGGCCGCTATAGATGCCAGGCAAGCTTCCAGCTCATTTTTTCTATTGTATGTAACAATAATAATGCTAAACTTCATTTATATAGTATCACTGATTTAGGAGTAGTTTTGCAACGAATTCATTTCAAGTTCTTAGAGGCAGGTGTCTCTTTAGAAAGTGATTGGCCTGAATTGGTTGGTGTTCTTTCCAAAGACTTCTGGTCTTTTGCGATGTCCACTGAATCATCGTCAACTTTTAAACTGAAAATAGTTAAAAGCAATATGAGGCCTGACTTTCCAGTCATGAAAGCGACTTTTCAGAACCAGAATGCAATTGTTTATGACGTAAGAAATAATCGATATTGCGACTACTATGGAGAGGCTTTCGCCACCATAAACTTTAAAACAAATGAAGCTGTAATTTTTTCGGACAATTTCGAAAAGGCCCATGAAGTAGCTTATTTAATGATTCTATCGCGAGTAGGTAAAAAATTAGACTTAATGGGTTTTCATAAAATTCATGCTTTCGCCATTTCATTCAAAGGTAAGGCGTTAGTTTGCATGATGCCGTCTAAAGGAGGCAAGAGCACTTTGCTCATGGAGTTATTAAAAGACGACAGAGTTAAAATGCTTTCAGATGATATACCATTGATAGGGCCTCATGGTTTTGTTTATTCATTTCCACTCAAGCTTGGGCTAAATACTATTCCAGAATCCCTCAAAATAAATAATCGCGACGAAAATATTTATCAAATGAACCGTACGCATTATGGAGTTAAGAACCTGGTATGTACTAGAGGGTTAGATGGCAAAGTTGAAAAAGCCGGAACTGCATTTTCAAATGTAATTTTGTTAAGCGCTCAACGATACAATGAAGAAAAAAGTATAATCAATTCTGAAAGCTGGCCAAGTTCTTTCAAAGGACTATTTCTACATGGAGTTATTGGTCTCGGAACTCCAATGGTCTTAGAGTATTTTTGGGAAAATGGAATAAATGATTTTTTAGTAAAAACAAAAATATTTTTTTTGAGATTAAGTAGATTCTTTTTTTTCAGCTTAAAAAGTACAAAACTTAATATAAGTCTTGGTAGAAATCCTGAACTGGCCGCCAGACAGATCTTAAATTATCTTGAAAATAAAAATAATTCATCTTCCACTGGAATTAAATGAAAGATAATAACTTCATGGCCATTGTAATTATAATAATCGCAAGCGGAGCTTTCTATTATAACAAAATTTATTCAAAAAATACGATTGTTTTGAAAAAACCAATCGCTAAAGTTATAGAAAAACCTATCGAATTAAAGGATGCTCCACACACTGAACCTGTTGCAAATGTATCGAATGCTGACAGGTTGTATGTTGTTAATTCATTAATCAAGGAAGATTCACCAATCTCTTCAGATGGTGATAAAAACAGAACAATCGATTTGTTTGGAACTTTTGGGATAAAGATAAAAATTAATAATTTTATCTTAAAGCCAGGATTTGAAAATGCCATTTTCGCAAAGTGGGAAGGCGATATGGGGTCGTCAAAATTTTTTACATTCATGGAACTAATACGTGCCGGTAAAAAACTGACTCCTGTCTTTTGGACTTATGGAAAAAATGAAAACACAAAATGTAGTTATACTTTAGATGTTATAACCAGAATAGATTCGAAAATTTTAAAATTTAAAGATCTCGATAAAAAACAACTTGCTGTGATCCAGAATATGAATACAAACGGCCCTGTTATAAGGGCGGCTTTTTTAGACGAAAAAATTACTGCAAGAAAAATTAATACAGACATTGATATGCCATGGCTAGAAAAGGCCATCAGCGATGGCTTCATTGAAGCTGTTGTAAATGTTCGCCAGAATATTGTATCCAATACTGCTGTTAATGCCACTTCAATAGATACTCCTATATTTGGAAAATATATCAATGGAAAGTTTGCGGCCTATCCTCAACTTAAACTTGTTGATTCAAAAAATGTTAAAATCCCGTGCGATTTATTTTTTATAAATCAAAAAGTATCAGACGAAGAGCAATTGAAAATTATCAATGCTTTTAGAAAGGTAAATCAAACTTCAGGCGAAGGTGCTGGGGCTGTTTATCTTAGTGCTCTGGGAGAGTTTTCTTCAGTGGAAGATATTCCGACATCAGATAGAACCAACATAATAGATTATATAAATAATTATGATAAAAAGGATTCATACAAAGATTTTACAGATGAAGTCGTCAAAGTTGATCAAGGGAAAAAATAGAATATTATACCGATTGATTATTATGAATATGTAACTAAAAAGCCGTACTTTCATGGCACATCTATTTCTTAAAGGTCTGCGCAATTCGTTGGAATTGCTATAGGTCTGTCTTGTAGGTTATAATTTTAGAAGTATTAATATATTTTAAGAGTGAAACTCAATTGCTTTTAGCTAGAGTAAAATTACATGAGCGCTGATTTTAAACTTCATTTACAGGATCACACCGGAACGAGAATTGCTGTATACGATCCATATCATTCAACACTTGTTTGGGAAGATTCAGGCGAAGAAATAATTCACTCAGTTCCCGATGTTTTGTTTAACAAAAATGTTCTTGCCGTAAGTCCTAAAGCACCTGTGGGAAAAAGTGTATCTCTTAATAAAATAAAAATCCAAATGGGATTCGCCTGCAATTATTCCTGTACTTATTGCAGCCAAAACAACCAGCGTAGTTTTCAAAAAGACACTGCTCTACAAACTCTTGCAAAAGTACCCGCGTTTCTTGAAAAGATGAAGCATTGGTTTGACGGTGGTAGTGACGGACTGGGCGGAGGTGTACGTCTGGAGTTCTGGGGAGGCGAAACTTTACTTTACTGGAACGCTGTTGAGTCTATGGCAAGAGAGCTTCGAATTCTTTATCCAAATATGGTACTGGGTCTTTTTACCAATGGATCTATCCTAACTCATCAAATGGCAGAAGTAGCTGCTGAGATAAAACTTCATTTTATAGTTTCACATGATGGCCCGACTTTTACCGAAGACAGAGCAACTGATCCTTTTGATATTTCTGATCAGTGTGAAAATTTAAAATATTTATTTAATCGCTTAAGTCCATTGAACCTTATTTCTTTTAATGCCACCATCTCACCAAAAAATTATTCTTTACTTAAAATTAGAAAATTTATTGCTGACAAATTAGGAGTTGATCCTAAACTGGTAAGACTTTCACATGATCTGGCTACGCCCTATGATTCAGCAGGTATGAATTATGTTTCACATCCTGAAACTAGAACAGATTTAATCAATGGAATATTTAGTGAAATGCTTAAGCAGTATCCTTTTGATTTGAATGTTGGAATGATTGATGAAACTATTCATGATTTTTTTGAATCAATAAAAGGCAGCCGTTCATCTTCTGTTGTCGGCCAGAAGTGTGGAATGGATCTTCCTACTTCATTAGCCGTTGATATTGATGGTAATGTTCTTACCTGTCAAAATGTAACAGCAAAAGGCGGTCACAAGATTGGCCATGTTGATGAGTATAAAAATGTTGAGTTGAATACTGCTTATCATTGGAGTAATCGAGCTGAATGTGTAAAATGTCCGGTCGTGCAAATCTGCAAAGGATCTTGCATGTTCCTTACTGATAAACTTTGGACAGGGGCCTGTGACCAGCATTTTACCTGGAGCCTGGCCTATCTTGCTCTTGCTTTTTATTTGCAAACAAATAGTTACTTAACTAAAATCGAAGGCAAGGCAATCAGACAAAATGATATTGTATCAATTGATGTTTTGCATTGCGAATCCCAGGTTTGGTTGGAGAAATAATGGACTACATGGATCAATACCCTCTCATTAATGCAGAACCTATCAACGATAACGGACGCCAGGAAAGCCAACACTCATACTTCATTTTTAATGCTCAAACTAATAAGGGTTACTCACTCGATGGTCTGGCAGCACTTTTATGTAAAAAAATGAATGGAAAAAAAACGTTGAGAAGCATAATTGCTGAACTGGAAGCAGATTATGAATTAGAAACTGGAAAATTTAATAAAGAAATTCATGCATTGATAAAAGATCTGGGAGATAATAATCTTCTCATTTTAAAAGACGCACCAGTAGATTAGAAAATATAAACCTGAGGTAAGAACTGGACTTAAAAAGAAACTTTAGGCTTATTGTAGTTCTCACTATTGCAAATTTACAATCAAGGTATCGCAATACTTTTTATGGTTTTCTATGGGTTCTTATGAATCCTATTTTAACTTATGCCGTACAGGTTTTTGCATTTACCACAATTTTTCAAGTTCGCTTTCCTAATTATGCTGTTTATTTACTGGCCGGTCTTTTTCCCTGGATGTTTATAGTTCAGTCTGTTGATATGTGTACCGGAATTTTTGTCAATAGCGGAAGTATTATAAAAAATATTCCCATGCCGCCTTTGTTATTGGTTTATGTTCAGGTCCTGGATAACTTCATAAATTTTTTCTGCGCGTTTCTTCTTATTATTATTTATAATGTTTTTTTCAAGTCACTCAATGGATTGAATGTTTTGTATATTGTGATTCCTACAATATCTCTTTTGCTCGCCACGACTTCTATGAGCATCTTTTTTTCTTTGCTGAATGTTCGTTTTAGAGATTTGAAGTTTGTGGTAAGTTTTATTTTCTCGTTGTTATTCTACATGACACCAATCTTTTACAATATTGCCCAAGTTCCTGAGCATTTTAGAAAATTTATCGGAAACAATCCTCTTTATTTTCTTCTTAAGCCTTTTCAACTTATTTTATTATCTGACGGTTCAGAGTTTTTCGTAAAAAGTATTATTCAGTCGTGTGTGGTTTCCTTTATCCTCATGGGTTTTGCGCTTCTCTGCTGGAAAAAAATGAAAAAAATGCTGGTATTTTATGTCTGATCAAAAATATATGTTAGAGGTAAAAAACCTTAACCTTGCATTCCCTCTGAGGGTCTACAAGGTGAGTACTATCAGAGATTTTTTTGTTTCAACTTTAAAAAATCCGATGTCTCTTTTTAAAGAACAGCCCTTTTTCCATGCTTTGAAAGATATTAATTTTAAAGTCAGTCCAGGGGAAAGAATTGGACTGTTGGGAGTCAATGGGGCCGGTAAGTCGACAATATGCAGATGTATTTCTGGTTTTTATACTCCACCAGGAGGAGAGATCGTCAGAAATGGTAATGTCCGTGCACTGTTTGAATCTTCACTTGCAATGTTTCCCGAGTTGAGTGGACGGGAAAATTTAAAAGTCCTCGCTGATATATTTTATGATCCGGAAAAGCATGATATCCCGAAAATAATTCAGGAGAGTATTGAGTTTAGTGAACTTAAAGGCTTTATTGATGTACCTATCAAAACATACAGCAAGGGCATGCTTCTCAGATTGTCTCTTTCACTTCTTTCAGCGGTGCCGGCAGATATTTTGATTCTAGATGAGGTCTTCGATGGAGCTGATGAATTTTTTAGAGAAAAATTAGCAACTCGAATCAGAAATTTAATTAAAAATTCTGGAGTTGTTATATTCGTTAGTCACCAGGATCATCATCTTCTCGAAGTTTGCAATAGGGTACTATTGATTAATAATGGCTCTATTATATTTGATGGATCTCCAGAAGAGTCCTTAAAGGTTTACAGACAAAAGTTTGCAACTGTCAGTGATAAAGAAATTTAACTGCAGTAGATTGAAAGCCTTACTCGGCGCGGCGTGCAGGGTAAACTTATGGCCATTTTTAGGCAAATAGTCCTTCGAGATATAGTAATTTCGATAACCTGAAACTATCTTCCAAATTAAATTTTAGTCCTAATATTGACACTTTTCCAGGTGCCCCCATCTTAAAGTTGATATGAATTGCTTAAAGGGGAATGGGAATGAGTGAAGAGACAACATCGACTGATAAAGACAAAGTCGAACAGGATTTTAACGAGGAAACAGAGCCTGTTGCTATCGACAGCACTCCTAATAAAGAGGGCGAAGACTTCAAGGCTAAATATTATTACTTAGCTGCAGAAGTTGATAATATGAGAAAAAGATTTGAACGTGAAAAAGAAAATCTTTTAAAGTTTGGTAATGAAAAAGTACTTTCTAATCTGGTCGGGGTTGTCGACAACTTCGATCTAACAGTATCAGCTTTAAAAAATGATAATGATGATAAAGTTCAAAACATCGTGAAAGGGATCGATATGATTCGTAACCAATTTTTGGATGTATTGAAACAAAGTGGACTAACTCAAGTTGAATCTCTTGGAAAAATTTTCGATCCGAACTTTCACGAAGCAGTGGCCCAGCAGCCAGCTCCAGGAAAGGAAGATCAGGAAATTATCACTGAGTACCAACGCGGGTATTTATTGAACGGAAGACTACTAAGAGCTGCGAAAGTAGTGGTAGCAAATAATAATTAATTAAGTTTTAGATTATAAAAATAAAGGAGAATTCAAATGGGTAAAATTATCGGTATCGACTTAGGGACAACAAACTCTTGCGTAGCTGTTTTAGAAAACGGAACATACAAAATTATCGCAAACGCTGAAGGACACAATACTACTCCTTCAATCGTTGGTTTCGCTAACAATGGAGAAGTTCTTGTTGGTCAGGTTGCTAAAAGACAATCTGTTACAAATCCTAAGAAAACACTTTTTGGTATTAAAAGACTAATTGGTAGAAAAGCAGACGCTCCAGAAGTTAGAAAATTTATGGAAGTTGCTCCTTTCGAGATCATTGCAAATAAAAACGGAGACGCTTGGGTAAAAGTTGACGGAAAAGAAATGTCACCACAGGAAGTTTCAGCAAAAATTTTAGAAAAACTAAAAAAAGCTGCTGAAGATTATTTAGGGCAACCTGTAACTGAAGCTGTAATTACAGTTCCTGCTTACTTCAACGATGCTCAAAGACAAGCAACAAAAGATGCAGGTCGTATCGCTGGTCTTGATGTAAAACGTATCATCAACGAGCCAACTGCAGCTGCACTTGCTTACGGACTTGATTCTAAAAAAGACCAGAACATCGCTGTCTTCGACTTAGGTGGTGGTACATTCGATATTTCTGTTCTTGAAATTACATCTGACGGTGTATTCGAAGTTAAGTCTACTAATGGGGATACATTCCTTGGTGGGGAAGACTTCGACTACAGAATCATTAACTATCTTGCTGAAGAGTTTAAGAAAGAAAATGGTGTTGATTTAAGAAACGATACAATGGCACTTCAAAGATTAAAAGAAGCTGCAGAAAAAGCTAAACATGAACTTTCGAATGTTAACCAGACAGACGTTAACCTTCCGTTCATCACTGCAGATGCAACAGGACCAAAACACTTAAACGTAGCAATCACTAGAGCTAAGTTTGAACAGTTAATTGGTGACCTTGTTGATAAACTGGTTGGCCCATGTAAAACGGCAATTAAAGATTCTGGATTAGATTTAAAAGATATCCATGAAGTTGTACTTGTTGGTGGTTCTATCCGTATCCCGCTTGTACAGGCGAAAGTAAAAGAGATCTTTGGAAAAGAACCTTCTAAAGGTGTAAACCCGGATGAAGTTGTAGCTGCAGGTGCTGCGATCCAGGGTGGGGTACTAGCAGGTGACGTTAAAGACGTTCTTCTTCTAGACGTAACTCCATTGTCACTTGGTATCGAAACTCTTGGTGGTGTTTCTACAAAGATCATCGAAAAGAACACGACTATACCGACAAAAAAATCGCAAACGTTCTCGACTGCGCAGGATAACCAGCCAGCAGTTTCGATTCACGTACTTCAAGGGGAAAGAGAATTTGCTAAAGACAACAAAACTCTTGGTAAATTCGATTTAACTGGAATTTCTCCAGCTCCACGTGGGATTCCACAAATTGAAGTAACTTTTGATATCGATGCGAACGGGATCGTTCACGTATCAGCTTCGGATAAAGCGACTGGTAAATCTCAGGAAATCAGAATCACTGGTGGATCTGGATTAACAGAAGAAGAAATCCAGAGAATGGTAAAAGATGCTGAAGCTAACAGATCTGCTGACCAGGAAAGACGTGCTGTAGTTGATACGCACAACCAGCTTGACGGTATGATTTTCGCTTCAGAAAAAATGATAAAAGATGGTGAAGGAAAAATTTCTGCACAATCTAAATCAGAACTTGAAGCTGCAATTACAGAAGCAAAAACTAAACTTTCAAGCGAATCAATTGATGAGCTAAAAGGTGCGGTAGAAAGACTTCAAAACGTATCTCATAAAGTAGCTACTGAAATGTACCAAGCTGGAGCTCCTGGAGCAGATGCTGGAGCACAAGGTGGACACGCAGGAGATGCAGGACAACAACAAGATCAGGGTTCTTCGAAAAAGAACGATGACGATGTTGTAGACGCAGACTACAAAGAAGTTTAATCTTGATTTCATAAATTATTATTTAAAGAAGGTCTCTCCGTATGGAGGGACCTTTTTGTAAAAGGTGCTAAAAGCATGAGTACGAAACGCGACTATTACGAAATCCTTGGCGTTCAAAAAGGAACAGCTAAAGATGAAATCAAAAAAGCCTACCGTAAAATGGCAATGCAATACCATCCGGATAAAAATCCCGGCAACGCTGAAGCAGAAGCAAAATTCAAAGAGTGTTCTGAAGCTGCAGAAGTTTTATTAGATGATGATAAAAAGGCCCGCTACGATCAATTCGGCCATGCCGGAATGGGACAAGGTGGAGCTGGCGCTGGTGGTTTCCAAAATGGAGACTTCGGCGACTTCGGCGATATTTTCGGAGACATCTTCGGCGATATGCTTGGTGGTGGAAGAGGACGCGGCCGCAGCGGTGGCAGAAGATCTACCGGCAGACCAGGAGACGATCTGCAAATGGGAATCGATATCGATTTTTCTGAAGCAGCATTCGGAACTGAAAAAACAATTTCACTCACAAAAAATGTAAAGTGCGAAACGTGTAACGGATCAGGAGCAAAAGCAGGTTCAAGTCCTACGACTTGTGATTACTGTAACGGCCATGGTGAAGTGAGACGTCAGCAGGGATTTTTTACTGTTTCATCTACATGTCCAAAGTGTAATGGATCAGGACAAATGATTAAGGACCCGTGTGGAACTTGTCATGGTGCCGGTAAAAAGAAAAAGAAAGTGGATCTACAGGTAAAAATTCCTGCAGGTATCGATCAGGGCCAGCGTTTAAAACTTTCCAACGAAGGTGATGCTGGATCTAACGGTGGACCGAATGGAGATCTTTACGTTGTAATTAATATTCGCCCGCATGAAATTTTCGAGCGCGACGAGTTTGATGTTTACTGTACTGTGCCTATTAGTTTTTCTAAGGCAGCGCTTGGTACAGAATTAGAGGTGCCAACTCTTTCCGGAAAAGTGGCACTCAAAATTCCTGCTGGTACTCAGTCAGGTGTGAAGATGCGCTTAAAAGGTAAAGGGATTCACAGACTCGGTGGATACGGTGTTGGTGATCAGATCGTGACAGTTCACGTTGAAACGCCAACGAAACTGACTGGTGAGCAGAAAGAGCTATTCCTGCGTCTTGCTGAGGTAGATGAAAATTCTAATCCGATGAGCCGTGGATTTTTCGATAAAGTTAAAGACCTATTTCAGTAGGTTTCAGGGTCAGTTTAATACGCTGACCCTATATCAAATCAATTCACTCCAGTAATATTCCCAATACAACTCTTTAATAAAGTCTCATGGCTTGTTAGAATAGTATCGATTGAAATTTAAGTAATTTTCCAGGAAATGCGAATGAAAAGTATTGTGAGCCTTTGTTTATTTCTCTCTCTCTCATCTTGTTCTGGAGTCAGCATGATTACTCCAGAGAGAAAAGTGGCAGATAATGTTGATACATCTAAATTATATAAACAGGATTTTTTACAAAAAATAAATGCCATTAAAGAAAAAGTTCGTCAGGGAAAAAACGATGCTGCACTAAAAGATTTAGGAGCAATGAAAGAAGATAAGCTTTCTTCACCAGAGCGAGCGACAAGAAAAAACCTGATCGGTGTTATTAATTTTTC